>NZ_JAXOFU010000013.1:0-79391 GCF_036409425.1 Virgibacillus sp. MG-45
TACTAAAACCCCCCTAGAGTTAGATTTTTTGGTCTAACTCTAGGGGTTCACATCACGCATCATCCCTTTTTTTAATCTCTATTATTTGCAACAATAATTAATATAAAACGGATTAACTCAGCTACAGCTACTAATGCTGCTGCAACATATGTCATTGCTGCTGCATTTAATACTTTTTTTGTATCGCGCTCTTCATTGTTTCGAATTATCCCCGTTGAAACTAACTGCGCCATCGCTCGATTAGAAGCATCAAATTCAACCGGAAGTGTTACAAGTTGGAATAAGACAGCAACAGACATAAACGCAACCCCAACAACGGCTAATTGGAGCATTCCAAAGATGAAACCGGCAATAATTAGGAAAAATGATAAATTTGATCCTAGGTTTGCAGCAGGAGCTAGTGCACTGCGAAATCTCAAGAATGCATACCCTTCTGCATGCTGGATAGCATGTCCTACTTCATGTGCGGCTACCGCAGAAGCAGCCATGGAATGTCCGTGAAAATTAGAGCTGGATAGACGAACTACTTTCTTTCTTGGATCATAATGATCTGAAAGTACTCCTCTTGTTTCTTCAATTTGTACATCATATATTCCATTATCATTTAAAATCTTTCGCGCTACTTCAGCACCAGTCATCGCTGATGATGTAGGTACCCGTGAAAATTTATTATAAGTGGATTTAACTTTTGATTGTGCCCAAAGTGGGATTATCAACAATAGCGCCATATAAATGATATAGCCACCAAAAGATCCTGGCATGTTCATTCCTCCATTAGTGTGTAGAAAAATTTTTAGTGATAAGGTCAATTTTAGTCAAATTAAGTGCATCAGTCAACTATTTGATCTTGTTTTTGTTTATTTTTTTCACCTTTATATTTTCTCCAACTAACGTAAGATAATGTAAGGGCAATACATCCACCGACAATGATAATGATCCAAAAAAGCGGAATCATTCCGCTACTTTCTTTTGTATCTTCTTCAATCGATTGAGCGTAAAGTTTATTTTCTGAGATGACAATGGTGAAAATCCCTATGATAAACCAACTGAGGCTGGTTATCTTATTTAATTGCTTTTTTAGCATAGAGATCCTCCTTTGATACACTTTTATACTAATGTATGTGTACCAAAAGGTAGATATAACGTTTACAGACGAAGAGGCTTTGTACTTTTTTCTTTTGTGAGCCAATAAGCGATGCTAATTGATAGGATGCTTAGCCAAAATGTAAAATAACCAATTTTATCCATGAAATTATTTAATGAGCCATACATTGGCATCATTCCAAATACGTAATCAATAACATCATTATGTAATGTCCAAATAGCAGCGACGACAATATGGCGAGTTTTTATCTTGTAATATGGGGCGTATAACAATCCTTGAATAGCCATTGCTCCATGTGAGGCAATAAGCATATATCCGGCTGGACTTAATGAACCATCTACAATTAATGTTAATACATTCATCACTACTGCCCATACCCCGTATTTGAATAGCGTGATCATTCCAAGTGCTTCTATGTATGGCGTGTTTCTACCAAAAATAAAAAACAACAAAAATATGGTAAAAAACAAACTTGCTGTGGGACTATCTGGAACAAATAAAAGAAAAATATTTGGCGTCATCGCTAGTTGATATTTATACCAATAAAACCCATAAATTGTCCCCGCTAAATTAACGATAAATAATAAAATTAAAAAACGTTTGTCTAAAAGTAAGTACTTTAACATGAGGAAGATCCTCTCTTTGCTTAGTTTTTCTGAAAGTTAATATGCTTAGCTTATCTATTGTAGCAGTATATTTCAATAAGTAACTATTATTTAATTGTAAAAAGCACCTTCGTCAATGAATTGACAAAGGTGCTAATATAGTTTATTTTGCTTGTTCGTTTACAGACATAATAAAGTCAACAAGCTGCTGTAATTCTTCTTCTGTACCTTTAAATTGATCTGCAGGCATAGAACCGATACCGTTTTTTGCAATATCAGCAATTTCCTCTGCTGAATATTCCGTCCCGATTAAGGAAGGTCCTGCAGCTCCACCAGAAAGATCCTCTCCATGACATGCCAAACAATTCGATTCAAAAACAGCATATCCTGGATCTTCTTTATCTATTTCTACACTTGAGGCAGGAATTGGCTTGTTAGCCTCTGCTCTTTGCTCCCAATCAACAGCTGCAGCAGACTCATATGTGAGCCAAATAACAGATGCTAATCCAAGGATCATCATCCCTACGGCAATTGGACGTTGATGTGGTCTACGTCCTGGCCCATTGTCTAGAAATGGTGCTAATAATAGAGCTCCAAATGCTAAACCTGGAATAACAATTACACCTAATAACACATAGGCTTGACTTGCGAATTTATATTTCAGTAATTGGTATAAAAATAAGAAATACCAATCGGGTAATGGAATATACCCTGGAGTTGTCGGATCTGCCACTCCTTCTAAAGGAGATGGGTGTGCTAATGTTAAGCTAAGAAATCCAACTAAAAATACAGATCCAACTAACCATTCCTTTAATAAAAAGTTTGGCCAAAAGGCTTCTGTTCTTCCCGGATATTCCGAGTAGTCTTTTGGAATTGTTGATTTGCGTTCAGCAGACACACGTGAATCGCCAACAAATTTCATTCCTTTTCCTTTATGCACAGTATTCCCTCCCCTTTTTATAGTGGTCCAGATATCCCTTGTCTACGAATTAATATAAAGTGAACAGCCATTAATGCAAAGAGAGCTCCTGGTAAGAAGAATACATGAATCGCGAAGAATCGCGTCAATGTTTGTGCACCAACAATCTCTACATCTCCAGCTAAAAGTGTTTTAAGATAATCACCAATGAAAGGAACTTCACCAGCAATATTTAATCCAACCTCTGTCGCGAAATAGGCTTTATTATCCCAAGGTAATAAGTAGCCTGTAAAGCCTAAACCGAGCATAATAAAGAAAAGCAAAACCCCTACGATCCAGTTCAATTCACGTGGTTTTTTATATGCTCCTTGGAAGAATACTCGGAGTGTATGTAATAAAAGCATTACAATAACAACACTCGCTCCCCAATGGTGCATTCCACGAACGATTTGTCCATGTGCTACCTGGGTTTGCAAATAATAAACTGATTTCCATGCATTTTCAATGTCTGGAACATAATACATCGTTAAAAACATACCAGATAAAATCTGAATTACCACTACAAAGAAGGTTAGTCCTCCAAAACAATATACAAAGGCTGAGAAGTGGTGAGCAGGGTTAACATGCTCAGGTACTTCATGATCGGCAATATCCCGCCAAATTGGCGTAATATCTACGCGTTCATCTATCCAATCATAAACTTTTTGTAACATAAATGATTACGCCCCCTTTCTGGGATGTGCTTTTCCAAGAAATAACATACCATTTTCAACTTTTTGTTCAAAAACATCAAGTGGTTCTGGTGGTGGTGTTCCTGGTACGTTTGTACCGTCCTTATAATACCTACCATCATGACAAGGACAAAAGAACTCATTCGGATACTTTTCGCTTCCTTCCCAAGAAACCATGCATCCAAGGTGCTTACATACTGGTGATAGGGCAACAATTTCCCCTTTGTCATTTTTAAATACCCATGCAGATTTTGTAACCTCGGATTCATACCAACCGTCTACTTGTTCAACCTTCCACTCTACACGTTGGGGTTCTGTCGTTATGTCTTCTTCAGCTAGTCCAACATTCGCTAAATCCCCAGAGCGTGATGGCTGTAACACTGGATCGATTGCCATGCGCAGTGGTGATGCAAGCATTCCAGCAGCCATAAAACCACCAACGCCAGTCAATGTATAGTTCAAAAACTGTCGACGGGATACTTGTTGCTTGTAATCACTCATGATTTTCCCCCCTTTATTATAATCACGGACAATCACTACTAAAATATATTACTAGGACATTACCATGATAGCGTAAACTATAAGGACGGTCAATATAAAAACTGCAAAAGATTGGGTTGCAATCCTTTCCTGAGAAACAGAGGGAATTACTGCCAATATGCACGAATCATCTCACATATTTGTTCAACCTGATTTTTTATAAGTCCTTTTATTTGCTTTGAATCAAATGACTCACTTTGAATCATTGGTAACCAAATCAAGTTACCTGTTATTTCCTTTTCATATTTTTTCCAGCTTGCATCAAAAGTAAGCAGAATAGCGTGCTCAAAAGGCTGTTTCTCCGTTTCTTGAATCCATGAATTTAGCCGGAGATATTCTTCACTTTTAGCTGCGCTACTAATATAATGATAGCTTGGAAGTAGCATGACTCTCCCTGCAAGCTCTTTTTCAATTTCAGAAGCAAAAATATGTAACAGATCATTTTGTGAAGCAACCAATTCTATATCCTTATCCTGGGAAAATTGAAAAGGGATTAATGGTAACAGAATCGTATCGATATATTCTTTTGCTTGAACATATTTTTCAACATCAGCTTTCTTCCATTTCAATTGAATTACACCCCTCTGTATCGTTGAATAATAATTTTGTAAATAATGACTTCGTATGAATTCTATCTATTTAAGCAAAAAAAATCAACCTTTAAAAAGGTTGATTTGAATATCTCGACTCTAATTGACGTAATGACTCTGTTAAAAGCTGAAATTGTTCTTTGTCCCGATTATCTAACGCTAAATCAATTGCTTTGATGATATGCTTCTTTCTAAATTCATATACAGTTTGATCTAAGATTTGTGCTGCAAATTCCTGATCCTGCTTTGTTATTAGAAATTCATCTGGGATATATGGGTTTTCCTCTAATACAGTAACGTATAAAGGATTTTGCTTTACGTTTTTAAAGTTCAATTGAATATACAATGCTTCCTGTTGATTTAATCGAATATCATGGAATGATTTCTCCGCATCATTCGTAACGACGTGGTTCTTATAAAACCGAAAGGGAATCTCATTGGAGCATTGCGTTGAAATAATTATACTTCTGGGGCAAAATTTTGCATCACGAACAAAATGGATATTTTCTAAAATGATATCATGATTAATAATGTAGTTTAATATCCACACACTCTCTCGCTTTTTTAACTGATGGTTATTTAAAAACCATTCAATAAAGCTTTTCTTGTCTTTTACGGAGACTGGAGTTTGCATGACTATTCCCCCCTCTTACAATTCACACATAACAATAAATATGACTAAGCATCTTTTAACCGGTGAACATATTCCTCCGTTTCCGTATCTAAGGGCTGTTCCTTTAAATACATTCGAAGTACAGAAATTGCTTGTTCTGTCCTCCCTTCTTCAATTAAAAAGTAACCATACTCCTTTAAAAAGTCACTGTCTTCATTTAAATTATTATATGCTTCAGAATAGCTATTTAATGCATCATCAAAAAATTCCATTTCTACATATGCTCGTGCAAGCTCCCACTCATAAAGCGGGTCACTTGCTCCAAGCTGTTGAATTTCTTGAATTAGTTCAATGATGGATTCATATTCTTCTTTTTCTTTAAAGAATTCGATTAAGAATAACACGGCTTCCTTATAATCTGGATCAAGTGCGATTGCTTCGCGCACGAGTTGTTCACTTGTGTCGTTATCATTTAGTTGGTGAGCCAATGACCCAGCAAGGAAAAACAGTTCTTTGTTAAACTCGTCCTTTTCAATTCCTTTTTTCGCCGTTTCATATCCTTCTTTGATTAAATTCTCCTCTTCATATGCAGTGGCTAACAAAAGATAAACGGAGGTATATAGTGGATCTAACTCCATTACTTTCTTCCAAGCATGGATCGCAATATCATTTCTCCCTGCTTGATGAGCAGTTGTCCCATATTTAAATAACGTATCTGCGTTTTCAGAATCCAATTTAGCATACAGTGTTAATGCTTTCTCGTATTCTCCAGTTGCAGCATATGCTTCTGCTAATCGTTCATTGATAGAAACATGTACCATTTCTTCTTGGTTCATGCGCTCGTAATAAACAATCGCACGCTTATATTCGCCTATCGAAAATAACAATTCTCCTAAAGCGAAATCAATCACTTCTTCTTGTGGTGCAAGTTGTTTCGCTTGCAATAGTTTTTGCTCCGCTACTTCGTAAAGCCCTTGAACTTGGTAGAGATCTGCAAGCAGCATAAGTGACGGAATATAAGCCTCATCCTCTAGCTCAATTTGATGTAGTAAATCAATTGCATGTTCATCCTCGTCTAACTCAATATAAATATCTGCTAACTCGAGCTTAATATTGCTTTCGTTCGGATATTTTTCTCGTAGTACGCTTAACAGCTCTAATGCATTTTGTAAGAATCCCCATTGCATGAACAACTGTGCAATCGTATATTTCTCTTCGTCATCTAGATTAGGTATATAATTATTAATTAATTGAAGTGCTTCTTCTGTTTGCTCGTTTTCAAATAAACGACTAGCTTCTTCGATTAGATTCATAAAGAAACTTCCTTTCTTAAAACCATTCTAATTTCCATAGTAAATGGATAATATGAAAATGTAAAATGAGAGAATCTGAGTAACTCTAGATTCTCTCACGTACGATCATATCCGATTTAATTCTTCAAAAAATGTCGGATAAGAAATAGCGATTGGTGAGACATCATCAATCTCAACCTTGCCCTGTGCAATAAGTGATGCGATTGCAGCCATCATTGCAATGCGATGATCATAATAAGATGAAACAGGAGCGCCGCTTAAGACTGTTTTTCCATGAATTATCATCCCATCCTCTGTAGCGGTTATGTCTGCGCCAAGTTTTGATAAAACATCGACTACCGCCTGAATTCGATCCGTTTCTTTTACTCGTAACTCGCTCGCATCCTTAATTATAGTAGTACCTTCTGCTTGGGTTGCGATTAAGGCGATAACAGGAATTTCATCGATAAGCCTAGGAATAAGTGGACCTTCAACCGTAGTGCCTTTTAATTTGCTATAAGCTATCGATATGTCTCCCAAAGCTTCTCCAGCAACTTCCTGTTTATTTTGAATAGAATATGCTGCTCCCATTTTGTCTAAAACATCTAGAATTCCTGCACGGGTAGGATTGATACCTACATTTTTTAATGTTACATTACTTTCAGGTACGATTATTGCAGCTGCCATAAAAAAGGCAGCAGATGAAATATCCCCAGGGACAAATACATTCGTAGCTTTTAATTTCCTGTTAGGGATGAGTGTAATCGTTTTTTCTTCCACAGAAATAGTTGCTCCAAATGCCTGTAACATATTTTCTGTATGGTTTCGAGTTGAAACATCTTCTGTAATGGTCGTCTTTCCTTCGGCAAATAATCCAGCAAGTAATAACGCTGATTTTACTTGTGCGCTTTGCACAGGCATCGTGTATTCAATTCCCTTTAGCTGTTTCCCATTGATAGATAATGGAAGTAAACGTCCGTTATTTCTCCCGGAAATAGCTGCCCCCATTTTCCTTAATGGCTCTACGACTCGATCCATCGGTCGTTTTGTTAATGACTCATCACCAAAAGCAACCGTAAAAAATGACATCCCAGCTAAAAGCCCTAGCATGAGTCTTGCTGTTGTACCTGAATTACCAAAGTACAATGGCACTACTGGTTCACATAGGCTGTCTTTTCCCCTTCCTTCGATAATCACTTTGTCATTACGATTATGTAT
This sequence comes from Virgibacillus sp. MG-45, assembly GCF_036409425.1. NCBI lineage: Bacteria > Bacillati > Bacillota > Bacilli > Caryophanales > Bacillaceae > Virgibacillus > Virgibacillus sp. MG-45. Next base: position 7,614 of record NZ_JAXOFU010000013.1, read on the forward strand.
GGTTACCCCCATTGCTTGGAAAGCGGTGATCGTTCGAAGGCAATCTTCACCATGTAAAAAATTAGTTATTTCTGTAGTACCTTCCGCTAAAGAGCCAAGTATAACCGCTCGGTGTGAAATCGATTTATCTCCAGGTACATATACCTCACCTGTAAGTGGACGTGAAGCACGCATTAGCACTTTATTATCCAATAGAGACACTCCTTTCGTCGTAGAGCTTCTTGTTAATTTGCAATCGTTACTTCAAAACCTGATTGTTGTAATATTTTTGCACTTTGTGTAAATCCATTTTCACTTGCAAATGATATGCAAAGCGCTCCTGTTAGTCCTTCGCGTATTTCGAGTATTTGTATATTTGCTATGCTAATTGCGTGCGCTGCTAATAGCTGTACAACGTTGGCAAGGGCGCCTGGTTGATCACGAATATCTACATAAAGATCATAAAAGGATGGAACTGCTCCTTTTTCTTTATAACCAAGCCCATCGCGATAATTTTTGGCTACCTCTAGATAGGAAATGATTTGATCTGTTTTATTATAATCTAATAAATTCTTTAATGCTTTCATTTCCATGATCCAGTCTTCTAATAATACTGACATTTTTTCTCGGTTATGCGAGAAGATATCTTGCCATAAAGCGGGATTACTTGATGCAATCCTTGTAATGTCACGAAATCCACCTGCAGCAAGCTTGGGAAGATATGTATGTGTCTGTTCCCATTTTTTAGCTTGATGCACAAGTGAAGAGGCGATTAAATGTGGAAAATGTGATACAACTCCGGTCATTTCATCATGTTCATTCGGTTGCATAATAACAAATTTGCTTTTTAATGATTGTAACAGAAGCTTTAAATTTGATAATGGCGCTTGTCTCGTATTTGGTAGTGGCGTTAATACAAATATTGCATTTTCAAATAAATGCGCTTTTGCTGCTTGTACGCCTCTTTTATGTGAACCAGCCATTGGATGCCCACCAATAAAGGTGATGTGCTCATTATGAAGCTCAGCTGCAGTTTTCATTATTTTTCCTTTTACAGAACTTACATCCATGATCACAACATCTTTATGAAATGGAACTTCGTTAAATTTCTTTAAGTAAGCAATTGTTTCCGTTATTGGTGTAGCAAGAATAATAAAGTCTACATAACGACATGCGTTTAATAGATCTTCTGTAATTTCGTTAATTATATTATGCTCCTTCGCATAGGTTAAAGATGCTTTATGAACATCAAAACCAATAACATGGTTAACATCTGATTGAGCTAAGTTTTTGGCGATTGACCCACCAATTAGGCCCAGTCCTACAATAAGCACTTTTGTTTTCATAGGTCAGCCGTCCTTTAATGTCGTATTAAATTGTAATAGTAATGCTTGAAGTTTTTGCATGTCATGCGCTTTTCCAATCGTAACTCGAATGGCATTGGCTACTCCAATCCCTTCACCCGGACGAACAATAAATCCATGCTTTAACAAAAACGCAAAAACTGTCTCTCCCTCTACAGGCGTTTGGACGAGTAAAAAATTCGCTTCCGAATCATAATAACGCCAGCCAATTTTATGAAGAAAAAGCATAAATTCTGTTTTCACCCGTCTGTTTTCACTTACTGTCTGTTGGATGAAATCATCATCAGATAAAGCTGCTATTGCTGCCTTTTGAGCGATAGAAGTGGTGTTGAATGGGGCTCTTACGACATTCAGTTTACTTGCAATTTCACGGCTCGTAATCGCATAGCCAATGCGTAAGCTTGCAAGCCCATATGCTTTAGAGAAGGTCCGTAAAATTATAAGATTGTTATAGCACTTTAATTTGATTATTGCATGAATATCCTTCTCTTCATTGAGATATTCATAGTAAGCTTCATCAAGTACAATTAATGTATCTTTTGGACATTGTTCAAGAAACATATCGAAATCATCTGGAGGGATATTTGTTCCAGTTGGGTTATTCGGTGAACAAAGCCACACAACATTTGTATACTCGTCAATCGCTTCAAGCATTCCTTGTAGATTATGATAGCCTTCAAAGTTTGTTGGAACTTCTACTACAGTTGCTCCTTCTATGGATGCGTGGTGCTTGTATTGTGGAAAAGTAGGAGTTGCCATTACCGTATTCGTATTCGGATAAAGAAAAGCTCGACAAATCATTTGAACAATCTCATCTGTGCCACTTCCAAACAAGAGTTGATCTTCTTCAACGTGGAGTTTTTCAGCTAGCACTTGACGCAATTCAGTTGCATGACCGTCCGGATATAGTGCGAATTGTTGCTGTTGTTGAAAGACATCTGGTACTTTTGGGGAGAATCCATATGGATTTTCATTGGAGGCAAGTTTTACGATTTGTTGCAATCCATACTTTTTCTTTACATCCTCCATTTGCATCCCTTGCTTATAGGGAGCTAACTGATCAATGATAGGTTTCCATTTCATTACTGACTCTCCTCCACTTCTTTCTGTAAATCCGGACGTAAATAGATAGCATCATTGTGAAATACATGCTGGACTTTATCTTGAGAAATATCTGTATTTGCTACCATCATAATTCGAATGCACTTTGGTAACCCGGTTGGTACATTAATTTCTGTCATACACATCACTGGAACAAATGTCCAACCCTCAAGTAAACGGAGTGCTTTTGCAGGGAATGTCGCGTTTAAATCTGGTGTAACTGAAATTAAAACATGAGAAATAGAAGTTGGATGGACTTGATTCAATGTAACCATTTCTTCGATTAATTGTTTTGTATTTTGCAATATTTCAGACTCTACATTTTTTATAACAGTAGTTGCTCCGCGAATTCCACGAATCATAATATATTCAGCTCCCCGAAAAAAGCAAGTAAATATTGCTTTAAATTTGTATCATCAATTTCTTTTAATACAGGCTTCTCAACCTTTTCTAATAAAATCATGTGAATCGTTTGGTTGGTAACTTTTTTATCAGTTTTCATTGCTTGTAGAATAGAGTCAATATCAACTTCTAATTCCTTCATAGGATATGCTTGCAAGGTCAACCAAGTGAAGATTTCTTTTTGAGGAAGTGAAGCGTTCAACCATTTTTCACTGACATATATCGCAAAAAGCAATCCAATTGCTACTGCCTCACCGTGTGTCATTTTCCCATATCCGAGAGTTGTTTCTAATGCATGTCCTAATGTATGTCCGAGATTAAGATATTTTCGAACGTTATTTTCCCTTTCGTCTTGTTCAACAATCGATGCTTTAATGTTAACGCCCTTATATAAATGCTGACGGAGCGTTTCGTTATCAAGGACTGATAAGTTCGTTTGCAAAATATCTTTTAAAAAATGAGCATCTCCTAGCAAAGCTTCCTTTAATAATTCAGCATATCCTGAACGAATCTCTTTTGGGGATAGTGTGTGTAATGTTTCTACATCATATATCACCATTGCAGGTGGGTAGAAGCTACCAATCAAATTTTTGCCTAGTTCATGATTGATTGCTACTTTTCCACCTACACTGCTATCGTGTGCTAATATCGTAGTTGGGATTTGAATATATTCAATTCCACGCATAAATGTAGCTGCAACAAATCCAGCTAAATCGCCAACGACACCTCCGCCCAACGCGATTATTAATGCATTGCGGTCTAGTCCAAATTGAAGTGCTTTTGTGTGCAATTGGTAAAAAGAAGCCATACTTTTAGACTGCTCACCTGCTGGAATGACTTCAGTATAAGTTTTAATAGAATGAAAGCATTGCTTCACATCGTCTAAATACAAGGGAGCAACATTGCTATCGGTTATTATGAATACGGAAGAGTATTTTTTGTCGAGCAGTTCAGCGATTTGGAAACGAATTTTTTCTTCCATAAAAATGGAATATGAATGACTACTCGAATGAATGTGAATGGCTTTCATTACATACACCTTAAATCTTCTCGATAATCATTTAATGCTTGCTTTAATTGATCAAATCGATCACTTGAAAATTGTTCTGTAATTGCTTTTGCAATTTCAAAAGCAACAATATGCTCCATCACAACAGCGGCAGCAGGAACTGCACAAGAATCGGAGCGTTCGATACTTGCATGAAACGTTTCCTTTGTCTCAATATCAACACTTTTTAGTGGCTTATATAAAGTCGGAATCGGCTTCATAACCCCTTTTACCACAATCGGCATTCCTGTCGTCATTCCGCCTTCGAAACCACCAAGACGGTTCGATGTTCGATAATATCCTCTTTCCTTCGTCCATGCAATTTCATCATGGACTTCACTGCCATTTTTCTTTGCTGCTTCAAACCCGATTCCGAACTCTACGCCTTTGAATGCATTAATACTCATAACACTACCTGCAATTCTTGCATCAAGCTTCCGGTCATAATGAACATAGGATCCTATTCCAGCTGGTACGCCTTCTACATATACCTCTGTTACACCACCAATAGAATCTCCATCCTTCTTTGCTTGATCGATCGCGTCCATCATTTGTTGTTCTACAGATGCATCCAATGTCCGAACAGGAGAAAGCTCAGATATTTCTTGTTTTTTAGCTATCGATAACGTTTCATCATCCGTTGCTTGAATACCACCAATTTCTTTTACATAGCCACAAACTTCAATTCCTAAATGCTTTAGCATAATTTTAGCAACCGCTCCAGCAGCAACTCGAGCTGCAGTTTCTCGAGCTGAGGAACGTTCCAGGATGTTTCGCATATCGCGATGACCATATTTCAACGCACCATTTAAATCAGCATGACCTGGTCTTGGTTTTGTTACAACACGTCTTATTTTAGTGCCGTCTTCAATGGGGTCTTCTCCCATGATGTCCGTCCAATGCTTAAAATCATCATTATGTATAACAAGTGCGATAGGTGAACCTAGTGTATACCCATGTCGTACACCACTTGTAATGTCTACTAAATCTTTTTCTATTTGCATTCTTTTTCCGCGTCCATAACCTTTTTGTCTGCGTAATAGAGAATGATTAATTTCATCCTTTAATAAAGGCATTTGTGCAGGTATGCCTTCGATGATTGTTGTTAATTGTTTTCCGTGTGATTCTCCAGCAGTTAAGTATCGCATGGTCATCCCCCTTGGTAAAGATTTTTGTATTACTATATCACATTCACGTTCACTTTGGACATATTTTAATAAAAATTGAAGCTTGCCTGTTATTTTGGTCTTGTTTTGAACCCTACTAATTTAAAATACCCCTATTCTAAAATAGGGGTAAGCATTAGTTTTGTTTTCCATAAAAAAATGTATCAAGTAATTTAAAATCATATCTATCGGGATTAAAAATTTGCTCTGTACTACCAACAAATAATACACCATCTTTATGTAAGGATTTACTAAAGTTTTGGTAAATTTCATTCTTCGCAGTATCTGTAAAGTAAATAAGTACATTTCGACATACAATGAGATGTACATCTTTCGGATAGGCATCTTTCAATAGATTATGCTGTTTAAATATAATCCCACTCTTTAAAGACGGTGAAACTTTATAGAGCATATTTTCAAAAGTAAAATATTTTTTCTTAAGTGGCGTAGGTAAATCCTTTAATGCTTGTTCATTATATACGCCTTCTTTTGCCTTTGACAACGCATTAATATCGATATCTGTTGCAATAATTTTTGCGCTTACTTGAGGAAAGTACTCTTTCATTAGCATTGCAAGTGTATAAGGTTCTTCCCCAGTAGAGCATGCTGCACTCCAAATAGTTATAGAGGAATTTTCTTTTGTAATCATCGGTAGTATTGTATCGCGTAATACGTCCCACCGTTTCGGATTACGGTAAAATTCAGACACATTTATCGTAATTCGATCAACAAACTCCTTTAAAAGTTCATCATCTTTATCTAATGCACGAAAATACGATTCAAAATCATTGTACCCGCGTTTACTTCTTAATGATGTTAACCTTCGTTTCATTTGCGCTTCTTTATACAAAGCTAAATCAATGCCAAGTTTGGAATTTATTAACGAAATAAACTTTTCATAGTCTCCCATATCATAGCCTCTTTATATTGCTTCTATTTTTAAAAAGAACCCCCGCAAAGACGGGGGCGAAAATTAATTAATTAATTAGTAAATCCATTTATGATCTTGTTTTGTATAAGCTAACACTTCTTCTCCCTTGAAGAAGAGGTTGATTTCTCTTTCAGCACTTTCTGGAGAATCAGAACCATGAATAACGTTTTTACCAACTGTAACGCCGTAATCTCCACGAATGGTTCCTGGTGCTGCTTCAGCTGGATTCGTTTTGCCCATCATTTCGCGTGCAGTTGTAATAACATTTTCACCTTCCCATACCATTGCAAATACAGGACCCGATGTTATGAAATCAACAAGCTCGCCAAAGAATGGACGCTCTTTATGTTCGCCATAATGCTCTTTCGCTAGTTCGTCGGAAATTTGCATTAATTTACCTGCAACTAATTGAAAGCCCTTTTTTTCAAAACGAGCTACGATATCTCCGATTAAATTACGCTGTACACCATCTGGTTTAATCATTAAAAAAGTTTTTTCCACATTTAACACCTCATTCATTATGTATATTGTATTAAAATACAACCGTTTAAAATTCTATCAAATAATTGCCGAAATAACAATGACTAAGATCGTCTTTTACCAATAAATCGGGCAATTTTAATTAATGTTTGTTTCGATTGTCCATCAGGAACAAACTGTAAGGACGTTAACGCTTTTTTTAAATAAAGATCACTAACACGATAGGCTTCAGTAATCGCTCCTGTTTCTTTTATGTGCTGGATAAGCACTCGCATCTCTTCTGTTGTTACCATTTCTGGTCGTTTAAATGTAGTTTGCAAATCTTTTTTAAATGATTCATCTTTCATTGCTAAAAGAACGGGTAATGTTATATTGCCTTGCATTAGATCATTTCCAGCTGGCTTACCCAGCTGTTTTTCAGAAGAAGTAAAATCGAGAATATCATCAATTATCTGATAAGACATTCCAATATAATAGCCATATTTATATAAAGCTGCTATTTCTTTTGGCTGTAATTCTGAAGCAATGGCACCAAGTTTACAGCTCGTTGCAATTAATAAGGCTGTTTTTCGTTTTATTCTTCGAAGATAATTCCTTAAATTTTGTTCCCAATCAAATTTATCTTTCATTTGTTCAATTTCACCGACACATACTTCGACAATAGTTTTAGCCAGTGTCTGATGTATGGCAGGCATTTCAATAGTCGTGATACTTTCTAATGCGCGAGCTAAAATATAATCACCTGTATACATGGCAACACGATTGCTGTATTCATGCTTGATTGTAGGTTTTCCACGACGTAATTTTGCATCATCGATAACATCATCATGAACTAGTGTAGCCATATGAATTAATTCTAATGAAACAGCGATCGTCTTAATTATCTCCGCGTTGTATTTCCCCACTTGACCTGATAAGAGAACAAAGACAGGACGAATTCGTTTTCCACCTGCATTTAAGAGTCGTGTAGATGCCTCTCTTAAGACTTGGTGTTCCGCTTGAATAACGGCATTTAGAGAAGCTTCAATTCCATCCAAGTCTTTATTTAAATAACTATATGTTTTGGTTAATTTCATGCTTGTCACCTTTTGTGAAATCATTTATATCCCATATGCATAGCAGATACGCCGCCTGTGTAGCTTTTTACTTCTACTCTAGAGAATCCAGCGTCTAAAAACATTTCTTTCAACTTCTCCTTATCTGGAAAATCTTTCGCAGATTCATGTAGCCAAGCGTATTCATTGTAGCTTTTAGCAAATAGCTTTCCGAATAATGGCATAATAAATTTAAAATAAAAATAATATAATTGTCTAAATCCTGGCATCGTTGGTTGCGATGTTTCCAAACAGACCACTTTACCACCTGGTTTGACTACACGATACATTTCCTTTAATACGGTCATATAATCAGGTACGTTACGTAAACCAAAGCCAATGGTAACGTAATCAAATGTATTATCTTCATAAGGAAGCTCCATTGCATTTCCGTGAACAAATGCAAGCTGTGGCATATTTGCTAAAGCTCCTTTTTCATCCGCAACCTGTAACATATTTTTACTGAAATCAAGTCCAATGACCTTACCTTGCTCGCCAACTTTCTCTGCAAGGGATAAAGACCAATCTCCCGTTCCACAACAAACATCAAGAGCAGTTGCCCCGCTTTCAACAGACATCCGCTTCATAACATCCCTTCTCCAAGCTTTATGCCTTTTAAAGGAAATAATTGAATTCATCTTGTCGTAGCGTTTTGAAATTGTTTCGAATACATGGTGTACGCGTTCTTCTTTTGTTTGACTCATTTTTCAACCTTCTTCCAATATTGAGCTTCGGTAAACATTTGTGCGTGAAGCTTCTTTAAAAGTAGTTTTCTTTGTTTTTCATACGTAGAAGGAAGCTGACTAATTGCTTGCTGTAATTCAGCATATTCTTGTAGTGCTATGTCTTTTATTTCATTAGCAATGTCCAAATCTGCCCCTTTAAACCAGTGGTTATAGAGCTGTTTTTCGCCACGATTGTAGGATGTCATTTCCATATGAATAGATTGGAGTAACAACCATTTTTCAATAATTGGAATAAATGTTGGTGCACCACAGTATTGAGCAACATGTGTAAATAATAGGGATTCAATTTGTTTTATAATGGCAAAAAACTGAGAAACAGACTGAAATTCACGATAATATAATTTCATTTTTTCTTCATTTATTTCTTTAATAGCTCTTGCTAGGTACTTGATAAGTCGAAAATCATTTGTTTCAGAAAGAATCAAATAGTAAAGACCACTATAATAATCTCCAGCTAACACAGTTAATTGCTGGGATATTTTATTTGTTGAATTAACTGGTGCTTCTTCAGCATCCAATATGAGATCATGTGTATCTAATGCGATTTGAATTAGCATTGTCGTTATAATAATCGACTCTTGATGTGAACTAGTCAAGTCTGTATCATCCATTAAAATATGAAGCATATAGAGCTTCTCTTCATTTATTATTGCAGGATCCTGAATGTACTTGTCTAAATAATCAAAACGACTTTTATTCGTAATTAAAGATTTTAAATAATCTATTCTGTTTATATCTGTATGCAAAGAAATCACCTTGGCCTTTTCCGTGTTCCATTCATTCGACTTTTGCTATTATAACATATATAAGGAAAAGGTATATAGCAGAGAAACCGTGCTCTATTCGTTTGTCATCTCTCCATGACTTGTTTGAACAACTGCTTTCCCACGAACCTTCACTGCTGAAGTATGATCTGTAAATTGCGCGATCATTATCTCACCTTTGTCCAGCTTTTCAGAATGATGAAAACGCGTATCTGAGCCTCGTGTTAAACCAATAACATTTACCCCGTCCTCAAGAGCTTTAATGACGAAAAAATCTGATTTATCCATCCTCTACCTCCTCAACATGAAATGCTCATGACTTATTACTCTATGTAAAAGATACTATAAATGAAATCAAAACAAAAATAAAAGGGTGCGATTATCGCACCCTTTAGCCCTATGTATTATTATTTAACGCTATCTTTTAGGGCCTTTCCTGGTTTGAAAGCAGGAACTTTACTTGCTGGAATTTCGATTTCTTCTCCAGTTTGTGGGTTACGCCCTTTACGAGCAGAACGCTCACGTACTTCGAAGTTACCGAAACCGATTAACTGTACTTTTTCACCTTTTTTAAGTGAATCCATGACAGCTTCGAATACAGCGTCAACAGCTTTAGCTGCATCTTTTTTAGAAAGTTCGCTTTTTTCAGCTACAACATTTACTAAATCAGTTTTGTTCATGATATTCACCTCCTCCCAAAATAAGTTAGGAACAAAATAATTTTCTATCATCATTTGTTCACCAATTAGCCTTTTATTATACAAAGGCACCACCATTTCGTCGGTGACAAGGCTTATAATAACCGAGATAGCAGTAAAATTCAACAGTTAATCGCATTTTCCTGCAAAATAAATCATTTTCGGCTATATTTTACCATAAAAAATACAATAAATGTAAATAAATTACATAAGTTGTATAATGCTTTTACGGTAGCGTTATAAGTGGGTTTATATAAGAATATACGACACTTGTCTTTAAATTCCTGCTGTCATTAGTTAAATTTTTTTAAAATGATGTATTTTTATATAGTGTTTGTATTTAGATAATCTTTATTTAATTGGCGCGCTTCTTTCATACCGGCATGGACAAAAAGAATAAAATAAGATACTTTCTGTTATTGGCATAGGGCTAAAACTCTCAGTTGAGCACAAAAATAAAAAACAGCAACCGTTGTGAGTTGCTGCTAAACTATTCTATAGTATAATGGCGATTAATCCACCACTACCTTCATTAATAATTCTTTCTAACGTGTCTTTTAGCTTATAACGGGCATTTTCTGGCATCAGTGCAATTTTTGCTTGGATTCCCTCTCGAACAATTGAACTTAGTGATCTTCCGAAAATATCCGATTCCCAAATGGATAGAGGATCTTCCTCGAAATCCTGCATTAAATAACGGACTAGTTCTTCACTTTGTTTTTCTGTTCCAATAATTGGTGCGAACTCCGACTCTACTTCAACTTTTATCATGTGAATAGATGGAGCAACAGCTTTTAGACGAACACCGTATCGTGATCCTTGTCTGATAATTTCTGGTTCATCAAGCTGCATGTCTTCAAGTGTAGGTGCAGCAATTCCATACCCGGTTTGCTTCACCATTTGTAAGGCAGCTGATACTTGATCATATTCTCGTTTAGCTAATGCAAATTCTTGCATTAATTCAAGTAAATGATCTTTTCCTCTAATTTCTACACCAACGATTTCCTTTAATACTTCATCATATAAATAATCTGGAGCATGTAGATCAATCTCAGCTACACCTTCGCCCATTTCCATGCCGGCGATATTTGCATTATCGATATAATCGTAATCGGAGAAGTCTCTTACGATTTGATCGACATCTCGTAATCGTTTAATGTTACGTACGGTAGATTGAATGGCTTCTTGATAATTCTCTCGTAGCCAATGATTTTCTCGTAATACCATGACCCAGCTAGGGAGATTCACATTCACTTCAAGTACTGGGAATTCATACAATGCTTCACGTAACACATTGTATACATCATGTTCAGTCATTGATTCAATGCTCATGGATAACACAGGGATATCATATTCTTCTGCAAGATCTTGTCTTAATAATTCCGTTTCATGACTTGTTGGTCGAGCTGAGTTTACTACCATTATAAAAGGCTTACCTACTTCTTTAAGCTCTTCCACTACCTTTGCTTCTGCTTCTCGATAATCTGAACGAGGAATTTCTCCAATTGTTCCATCTGTTGTTACAACTACACCAATAGTAGAATGCTCTTGGATTACCTTTCTTGTTCCAATTTCTGCTGCATCATGGAATGGAATCGGATCCTCGTACCATGGTGTATGGATCATTCGTGGACCATTTTCATCCTCGAATCCTTTTGCTCCGTCTACTGCATACCCTACACAATCTACTAATCGTACATTTACTTGGAGCCCATCTTCTACATTTACGGATACGGCTTGGTTCGGGATGAACTTTGGTTCTGTTGTCATAATTGTTTTTCCAGCAGCACTTTGTGGGAGTTCGTCATGAGCACGAACTCTTTCACTTTCATCTTCAATATTTGGTAATACAACCAACTCCATAAATTTCTTAATAAATGTCGATTTCCCGGTTCGGACTGCTCCTACAATTCCGAGATAAATGTCGCCGTTCGTTCGTTTTGAAATATCTTTAAAAATATCAACCTTTTCCAAACGATCCCCTCCCGATCTCACTGACAAATAGTAAAATTAGTTTACAACGTATAATTGACATTACAAGTCTATGATGTTGTCCTATCATAATATGACTCATTATGTGTAAAAGAGTAAAAATAATCCAACTCTTTTATTTTTGTGTGAACGCTGAAAGTATTTACTTGTAAAATGAAATAAAAAAAACCCTTGCAACAATATATATGTTGCAAAAGGTTTGATATGCCAATTATTTACGTGGAGCAAATACAGGCTCCCCATCTTTTAAAGTGTATGGTAAGGAGTAAGCTGGTACAAATGGCGAATTATCAGGGAGAATAAAACGAATATCGTCTCCTTCTTTATATTGATGAGTATACGTTTGTAATGCCTGATTTAAATCAATGCGGTAGTCAACATACAATTCTCCATCAACATCCATAATAATCGGTAGATTTTCTGAAGAAAAAGGACTCCTTACGTGTGGTGCTCTATCCAATCCTAATTTTTTATAATCAATCGTATAAAGGCCTTTCGTAATTTCTTGTCCAAAAGGTGGATATAGGTGCTTGTTCCGATACGCTTCCAATTTTACATTAACATTCCGTATTGCTTCGGTAATTCTTAGATCGATAAGTTTAACTTTTGGGGAGTTATCAGGATATAATAAGGTGTACTGGTATACGCCCCCATTTTCAAATGCATTACCAGGTAGCTCAGTGAGCACGTTTTTCTCCTTTAATAAGGAGAAATCAATTAAATATTTTTCAAATATTGGTGTTTCACTAGGCTTTGTTTTAATCGGAACGAGGCCACCTGTTTCCTTTTGATACTGCTCCACTGCATGCTGAACCGTTTCCAACTGTGCTTCATTAGGAATTTTATTTTTTGCTAGCTCATTTTTCGGATACATACAACCACTTAGAAAAAGGATCATTACTAGCAGCATAAGCAAATTCATGTACATACGCTTCATCATATATCCTCCTGTGCTTTACTGTGTTGGACCACTAAATACGATGTAAACAACAATCAATCCACCGAATATTAAGGACAGGTAAGCAAGCACAGAAGTAATTCCTGCCAGCCAACCATTTAATTTTGTTCTACTGAGCTGGATAAGAATAATCGCTATAATAAGTAGTGCAATTCCAGCAAATGAAATTATTTCCTTCATCCCTGCTGCGGACATAATTATCACCTCTATTGTATAAACGGTTACATTTACCTATTATTTCATAATTATGTATTCTAGTCTAAAATTTTAAATAGCGAATAACATGAATTCCGGGATGAAGTGGGGCTAACTCCATCCCGGTTTGACTAAATAATACCCACAGCAACCCTATCTATGAATGCTTGTGCGTTTTATTTTATGCGAGCAAACGTCGTAACGTATACTCAACTGCCCAGATAAAAGCTATTTCTTAAAAAGCTGGTTTAATGACTGCATATCCATTGGCACATTTTTTTTCGTAATGGATTGTACAATTTTGTCTTCTTTTTCTCGTGAAATAGGTTTATTAGCCATCTTTGCTAGCCTTCGAACAAGCTTTCGAACTGTTTTTTCATCAGAAAAATCAGCGTTTTTCACAGAATCTGCTACTTTGTAAATCTCTGATGGATTGATATTGGCTGTTTGTTGCAACTTATCAAATATATTATTATTTTTTTTGCTCACATGCTCGCCTCCTTGCAATGGTACTTCACAGATAGTATATGCAAGGAGAGCATTCATTGTTAGCGGGCTTCTTTCTTACTTAATAAGGATGCCAAATCATCCATTTCTTCACGTTTATCACGATTCATCAGCTTTTCTACAATTTCTTTCGGGCTTTTATTTTCAAATAATATTTGATAAATCCCTGAAGTGATTGGCATTTCCACATCTTCACTTTTCGCAAATTCATAGGTTGCTTTTGTTGTACGAACCCCTTCTACGACCATGCCCATTTGATCAAGGATTTCTTCGAGTTTTTTTCCTTTGCCTAATAAATTTCCTGCGCGCCAATTTCTACTATGGACACTTGTACAAGTAACAATAAGGTCTCCGACTCCAGGTAATCCTAAAAATGATAATGGATTTGCACCAAGTGACGTTCCAAGACGAGTAATTTCAGCAAGTCCTCTTGTGATTAATGCAGCTTTTGCATTATCACCATAGCCAAGTCCATCAGAAATCCCTGCTCCTAATGCGATGATATTTTTTAAAGCCCCACCAAGTTCAATTCCGATCATATCATTGCTTCGGTACACTCGGAATGTTTCATTAAAAAATAAATCTTGCATCTGCTTTGCATTGGCTTCATTTAATGATGCCACAGTTACTGTAGTTGGTTGTCGCATTGCTACTTCTTCTGCATGACTTGGACCAGATAAAACTACAATATCCTCATAATTATAATCATTCATTTCTTCATCGATAAGTTGAGAAACCCGCTTTAATGTACCAGGCTCAATTCCTTTTGATGCGTGAACAATTGTTACACGGTGCTTTAAAACCTGATTTAATTGTTGACATACTTCTCGTATTGCTTTAGTTGGTACGACAAGTACAATCGTCGATACATCTTGTACCGCTTCCTCTAAATCAGCATACGCTTTTATATGTTCAGGAATCATAATTTCCAAATATTTTTCGTTTTTATGGGTTTCATTAATAGTATTCACTTGTTCTTCGTTATGACTCCACAAGCGAACATCATTTCCGTTGTCTGCTAACACGATGCTAAGAGCGGTTCCCCAGCTTCCGGCACCTAATACAGCTACTTTATTCAATTTAGTCTCCTCCTCGTAAACAAATGTTTAGATATCCTGTTTTGTTTTCGGCATTATTGGCGCTTTCTAGCGAATAGCTTAATTGGCGTTCCAATAAATCCAAAAGCATCTCTTATTTTGTTTTCTAAAAATCGCTCATACGAAAAGTGCATTAATTCAGGTTCATTCACGAATACAACAAAAGCAGGAGGCTTAACAGCTACTTGTGTTGCATAAAGCACTTTTAAACGTCTTCCTTTAACGGTCGGTGTCGGATTCATAGCTATTGCATCCATAATGACATCATTTAATACGTTTGTTGGTACTCGTTTCGAATGATTTTCACTCGCAACCTTAATCGCTGGAAGTAAGGTGTGAATACGTTTTTTCGTTTTTGCTGATAAAAAGACAATTGGGGCATAATCAAGATATTGAAAGTGTGCCCGGACTTTCTTTTCAAACTCTTTCATTGCTTGTTCATTGGACTCAACGGTATCCCATTTATTCACGACGATGACAATCGCTCTTCCGGCCTCGTGTGCATAGCCAGCAATTTTTTTATCTTGTTCCCGAATGCCAGTTTCTGCATCAATCAAAACAAGAACTACATCTGAACGTTCGATCGCTTTTAATGCCCGGAGCACGCTATACTTTTCAGTCGTTTCATAGACTTTTCCACGTTTCCGCATCCCAGCAGTGTCAATAATAACATAATCCTGTCCTTCTCGATTTAAATACGTATCAATTGCATCACGGGTCGTACCTTCGATATCACTTACAATAACTCGTTCTTCGTTAAGCAATGCATTTACTAAAGATGATTTTCCGACATTCGGACGGCCAATTAAACTAAAGTGAATGATATCTTCTTCGTTTTCTTGTTTTAGTTCCTGTGGAAAATGCTTTACAACTTCATCCAGCAAATCGCCGAGTCCAAGCCCATGAGCACCAGATATAGGGAATGGCTCTCCAAACCCTAATGCATAATATTCATAAATTTGAGCGCGTAGCTCCGGATTGTCCATCTTATTTACAGCTAATACAACTGGTTTATTTGACTTATAAAGCAGCTTGGCAACTTCTTCATCAGCACCTGTTATCCCTTCTTTACCATTGACGATAAAAATAATAACATCCGCTTCATCAATCGCTATTTCAGCTTGTTGACGCACTTGAACGAGTATAGGTTCGTCACCAAGGTCGATTCCTCCAGTGTCAATAATATTGAAGGTGGTAGTGAGCCATTCAGCCTGCGCATATATACGATCCCTCGTGACTCCGGGAATATCTTCAACAATTGATATTCTTTCTCCAACTAATCTATTGAATATGGTAGATTTACCCACATTCGGTCTTCCTACTATCGCTACAACAGATTTCCTCATGAAAGGAACATCCTTTCTTTTTAAACTTTAACTTTATATATTCTAGCAAAAGTCATTCATATACACAATTTTTTAGTGATTCTTATGGCTTTGCTTGCAGGGGCAATTTCATATGATGAATGCGAACTTTAACATAGGATGTACATACACGAAGTCCTTCTATAATAAAAAGTATAAATATGACAACAAAAAGACTATCTAAAAATATCAGCGTTCCAACGGCACGTTCAAAGGAATACTGTAATAACATCAAGCTATACAAAAGATCGCCACAACACATTCCAATGAGTACGATTGCAGTTCTACTAAGTAAACCTTGAGCAATAAATGTACACATAATAAGCATAAAGAATGGTAATAGAACATCCCTAGGAAGCAACACCCAAACTGGTGCTTGCTGTTCCCATATTAAAAAACTCACATAACCAATCATAACAGTAAACGAACAAATGAAATGATACACTCGTTGGTTGGTCATGACAAAAAGAACAAAACCCCCAACAATAAGAGAAATAAAAGAAAGCGATATATCAAGTGATGGAATCATTACGTAAATGTTTGAGCAAATAATTGTTGTTAAGATCCATATCGATAGTTTATATCTTCCTTGATTTCTTCTTATAAAAAATGTGACCATAACCCAAAGCATCCAACTAATCCATAGAAATAATAAGCCATCCATCTTTCTTACCCTCCTATTCATACAGTATGACAGGAAAGGGATTGATTTAAACAAAAACCCGAGTAATAAGGCGAATCTAACACCTATTACTCGGGAAAGCGTTCGAAAAGGCTTTTACTTATATTTATTTAGTTTGTCACCAATTATATCGCCGAATTGAAAACCAGATTGATCTTCATTTTTTTCATATTGCTTATATTCTTTTTCTGCTTGTTCTTGTTCTAATTCACGAATACTCAAAGACATTCTTTCTTCTTTTTCGTTTACATCAAGGACTTTAACTTGAACTTGTTGACCAACTTCAAGGACTTCCTGTGGTGTGCCGATATGACGATTCGCAATTTGAGAAATATGCACAAGACCTTCTACTCCTGGTAAAATTTCGACAAATGCACCGAAATTCACTAAGCGTTTTACTGTACCTTGTACAACATCTCCAGCTTTAACACGCTGCTCAACATCTTCCCAAGGTCCTGGAAGTACTTTTTTACGTGATAACGATATACGTTCATTGTCTCGATCAATCGAAAGCACTTCAACTTTAATCGTTTCTCCTTCTGTTACAACATCAGAAGCTTTCTCTACATGTTCGTGTGCTAATTGCGATACATGGACAAGTCCATCAATACCACCAATGTCAACAAAAGCACCGAAGTTGGTTAATCGTTGTACAGTTCCTTCGATTACTTGCCCTTCTTCGATGGAGTTTAAAAGTGCATTCTTTTTAGCTGTTTCTTCTTCTTCAATTACAGCTCGATGGGATAAAATAACGCGATTCTGTTCTTGATCTAATTCAACCACTTTAACTAGTAAAGAACGCCCTTGATAATCAGAAAAATCTTCTACAAAGTGTTTTTCAACGAGTGATGCAGGAATAAATCCTCTTACACCGACATCCGCAACAAGACCGCCTTTAACCACTTCTTTAATAACGGTTTCGAATATTTCCTTCGAATTAAATTTATCTTCTAAATCTTTCCACGCTTGTTCACTATCAACAGCTTTTTTTGATAGAACGACTTCATCATCTTCGATTTTTTTAATTTTTAAGGTTAAAGAATCTCCTTCTTTTACAACTTCTCCTGCTGTTTCTATGTGAAGACTTGCTAATTCACTGATTGGGATAATTCCTTCTGTTTTATACCCTATATCGACAAGAACCTGTTTATCCTCGATTTTAACGACTGTTCCTGTAACGACATCACCGACATTCATGTTTGATAAATCTTTGTTTGTTTCTCCCATAAATAATCCTCCTTCAACTACATTAACAAACGAACAAACCGAAAAATGCTTGTTTTTGTTCTTATTTATAATTGCTTCTATCCTATAACTTCTAACAATTACAATTATTTGTCAAGTATATTATATTAATTGTCCTGCAATTTTTTGATTTCGTTCATAATTGCTTCTGATGTTTCCTTTGCGTTCGTTTTGTTTGCACGTAATTGCTCCATATTCATTGGCGGACCGTATGTAACGATTAGTCTTTTAAATGGTTTATATGGGCCTTTAATCAAACATGGAACTACCTGTGCATCAGAACGTAATGCAAAAAAACCGACTCCTGCAAGAGGTTTGCCAAGTTCACCCGTTTTACTTCTTGTTCCTTCTGGAAAAAGTCCTAATGCTTCTCCATTATTTAAGATATCTAATCCTTTTCTTAACGCATTGCGATCTCCCATTCCTCTTTTTACTGGAAAGGCTTGTATCCCTTTTAATAGCTTACCTAAAAAGAAATTGTTAAATAGCTCTTCTTTTGCCATAAAGTGAATATCTCTTGAGGATGTAATTCCAACAACAGGAGGATCTAAATTAGATATATGGTTTGAGCAAATAATGACTGGCCCTTTTTTCGGGATGTTTTCTTTGCCAATAACTTTTATACGATATAAAGGGTAAAAGATAATGAGAACAATAAATTTTGCAAATTTATATAAGTTCATCCTTAAGCTCCTTTAAACTGCTAACTTTTTGCTTACTTCTTGTAATATTCGATCTGCTACTTCTTGAATTGTTAATGAAGTAGTATCTATCTCAATGGCATCGGTTGCTTTAATAAGTGGTGCAACTTCTCGCTTTGAGTCGATTTGATCGCGTTTTTCAATTTCTGCTTTTAATTGTTGTAAATTAGAGGGAAATCCTTTTTTTATATTTTCTTCATGTCTTCTTCTCGCTCTTTCCTCTGCAGTTGCCAAAAGAAAAATTTTCACTTCTGCATCTGGGATAACATGTGTTCCGATATCTCTCCCGTCCATGACTACCCCCCTATTAGTCGCGAGCTTTTGCTGGCGTTTTACCATCTCTTCACGAATGGCACGGTGCTTTGCCACAAAAGAAACATTGTTCGTTACTTCATTTGTTCGGATAGCTTCTGTAACGTCCTTTCCATCTAAGAATACACGTTGTCCAGCTTCTCCTTGCTCAAGCGTTATGTTGCTTTTACTTAATAGCACTGAAAGAGCTTCTTCTTCTTCAACCGACAAATGCTCCTGCAATGCTTTGAGCGTCAGTGCACGATACATAGCACCAGTATCAATATAAATATACGTTAATTTGTGGGCGACGATTTTTGCTACGGTACTTTTACCCGCAGCTGCTGGACCGTCAATAGCAATTGCTAGCTTCTTATTATTAGCCACCATAAATCATTCCTCTTCCTCTCTTATGTACGGTGTATATTTCATCATTTAGATTGTTTTAAATCGGAATCATTGTTTCTTATTTAAAACAAACCGTTTCTTAAAATGGGCTGTCCTATTTAAAGGTAACCACTTAGAAAAGGATATCAATTCTAATGAAATGGACCTGTAAAAATAGGACAGCCAAGTAAATAGTCTCTTTTTAAATAATAACATACTCTTAAATTAATGGTCTATGTGTTCTCTTTTTTTATTATAGATACAGAAGTTTCCCTATTCAAAAATAGTTCACGATAATTCCTTTTTTCTTGCTTCGCGTTGTTTTTCAAAGCAATAACGAATAATTTGCTGACGCGTATCA
This sequence comes from Virgibacillus sp. MG-45, assembly GCF_036409425.1. Taxonomy (NCBI): domain Bacteria; kingdom Bacillati; phylum Bacillota; class Bacilli; order Caryophanales; family Bacillaceae; genus Virgibacillus; species Virgibacillus sp. MG-45. Next base: position 27,167 of record NZ_JAXOFU010000013.1, read on the forward strand.
TTGGAAATATAGATGAATTTTAAAGAAGCAGTTTGTTTTTTGTTTTCGAGCTGTATGAATCGAATTACTTCAGCTGTAACTTGTACGTAATCAATTAATCCAGAAGTCCATGATAGAACTAAGGTAAGATCAACCTTTTCCCCTTCTTTTATTGATGTGTCCGTGGGAATAATTATCGATATGCCACCACCACTAATATCCGTCGATACCGTTGTAAACGGGAAAATCATTGTATCATTTGGGTGCACCGCTACATCTATCGCAGTTTCAATTCGAACAAAATTTCTCCGTTGAATTGTTTTTATCCTATCCTCATCTGGATAATCCATGGCAAGGGCTTGAATAGGTAATTGTACTTTCTTTTTTACAACACTAAAAAATTCATATACGGTTTGATCTGAACTTACATAGGAAAATGATAGTTGGTCTCCCACGTTAAAAAACACCGATTTTTGACTTGCTAAACAAACGGGAAAATCAATATAAAAATACTGGTCATCTTTGTCAACTACTTTACTGCGAAGTCTTCGATCATTTGATATGTCATGAATCGTTACAAATTCACCGATATTCAAGAAATTCATAATCCCCCTCCATCTCCGTTCATTATGGAACTATTTCTATTATCACAGAAAATGTGAAAAAGGGAAAGGCTTCTTGACCAATCCCTTTAATCTTGTATATAACAGCCTTTATTGTTAATTCTATGCCCATTGATGTAAGGTTTGCTTTATCGTGCTAATGCATAATTAAGCTCACTATTTCCTAATTTTTGAACCTTCTCTTCTGTTCCATCCATTGCATTGATAAAAATTCGGTACGTATCATTTCCTAATACGCCAAGGTATTCATATGTTAATACTTCTTCACCAAGGTCATTATCAATAATGGCCAAAAATTGTTCTTTGATATCCACTTTCTCGTTTACACTTTTTCTTGCATCTTTTTCTGCTAAAGTTGGCTTTGGAATATCTCGCTTCTTATGATTCATAAAATAGTTTCGTGCTGTTAATCCAAGAACATCACCGTTGTCTAATGCAACCTTTACTTCAATTGAATCGGAATATACACGAATTCCATTATCATTGTATAAGAAAGAATAAACACCAACTTTATCATATTCGGCACTTTGAAATAAAGTCATATCATTAAAACCATTATTTTCAAGAAATTTTTCCGCCTTTTCAAGCCCACCATTAAGACTTAGTTTTTGCTCTTTAATCGGGCGTTCAATTAATAAGGAGAGTGGATGCCCTCCCTTTTTAGAAACATCCATATATGCACGCTTATCCCCGTCTTCGTATGAAGCGCTAAATAAAGGGATATCTGCTCCATCACCCGTTTTTGTTATTTTAACGTTTGCTTTATTTTGAAGCTTAAATAAAACTTTACTTTGGTTTAACACTTCTTGCTTTGATACATCATTACCCTTTAAATTGTTAAATTTATGTTCTTTCGTTGTTTGCTCTGAAAGCGGAGAGTCTATATTAGTTTCAGCATATCCCTCTACTTTTTTCTCAACTGTTTTCAATCCATCAATGATTGTATTGTCCGATTGCTCATCTTGGGTAGCAAGTGCAAGCTGTACGTCCATCCAACGAAGATTTTCTTCTAGTACCAGACTCTGAACCTGTCTTAATTCATTTTTTATTTCTCCAGATTGCTTGTACAGCTCGTTTAGTGCTTTCATTTCCTTGTCAGATAGTGGTTTATTTTTCAAATCTCTAACAGCTGTACGATACGTAAAGTCTCCGATATTAGATAGAAATTCTTCCGTCTTGTTAAATGGGAGAAGTGTTAACGGAAGTTGGCCAACATTTGATAGTGCATCAGAAGTTAAACGCCAAATGTCAACGAGCTGTGGTGAAAGACTTGTATTGGAATTCATAGCTAATGCGGTGCCAATTTTATCATGCAACACATCGAGATGGTACGTAAGCTCATGAAAAGAGCGCTGGTACGTATTTTCTGCTTGTATGAGGACTGCATTTTTTTCTTCATGCTCTTTATAACCCCAAATTCCTGCACCTACTAATCCAATTGATAATACTGCAATTAAGATCCATCGAACCATCTTTATTCACCCCTTCTATTTGCAAAAAATATGCTTTCCAATTTGTTTTATTTGTGGTCTTGTCCAGATCCAACTCGATGTAGCTGTTTGTGGATTAAAATAATATAAAGCATTTCCTGATGGGTCCCAGCCATTTATTGCATCAATCACAGCTTTTTTTGATGTTTCATTTGGTGTTAACCAAATTTGACCATCTGCAACCGCTGTAAATGCACGGGGTTCAAAAATAACACCAGCGACACTATTTGGGAATGTTGGACTTTGTACGCGATTCAAAATTACTGCTGCTACTGCAACCTGTCCCTCATATGGTTCTCCGCGAGCTTCACCGTGTACTGCATTCGCTAGTAAATTTATATCATTTTGCGAATACCCAGGTGGTGTGTTAACGGTTTTAGTTGGCGCGGTCGGAGTTTGTTTTTTTGGAGCAGTTTTATTCGGCACTTTCTGTGGTGCTTGCTTTTTATTTTCCACCCCACCATAATGGGTGAATTTATATCCTTTATTGATATGTTCTTTTACATATTTTTCATTATATTTACTAGCTTTGACTAATTTCTGCTTTGTTTTTGCACCTGCAATCCCATCAATATCTAAGCCAAATTCGTATTGAAAATTTCGTAGTGCCCAATAGGTTCTCCACCCGAAAACACCATCAATTTGTCCGTTGAAAAATCCAAGATATTGTAATCTTGCCTGTAACTCAATCACATCATCTCCAACAGCACCGTGTTGAATTACTTGCGGGCTAAATGCTTTAACCTGATCTGTTTTTGGATAAGTTGCTTGATGTGCTAGTGCGAAAAAACATATAATTATAATTAACATGAGCCTTTTTTTATGTGACATTCTATTTCCTCCCACTTCGTAACATGGATTCGTGTCATTATTTTTAAACGAATCCTAGTTTTTATTCATGATTTGTTTACGAAGTATAAAAATGTAGAAAAATAGCTTTAATAGTCCATACAAAAAAACCACTGTTAAAAGGACAGTGGCAGAAGTGATAATATTAATTTATTTAGATTAATTCGATTGCATTGTTTTATTGGCTGATTTCATTCGATGTAAAGCTAGCATCCATAAAATAATCATGAATGGAACCATGATAAACAGCCATTTACTTGAAGTAGTATTTAAAATATAATTATATATTCCATGTAAAAAAAACGGAAATAAGAAAGCGAACAAAAGATTACGCTTTTGATGGTGTTTATACATTTTCGCTTTACCAAAGTGATACCCCATAATAACGGCGAATAATGCATGGGAGGATACAGGAAAAATAGCACGCGTAAAAGCATATTCAATACCATTTACAAATAAAAACAGAATATTTTCTAGCGTTGCAAACCCTAGGCTAATGGACACTGCGTATACGATGCCGTCATAATGTGCATCAAACTCTGTATGACCGTAGATCACATAAAAAAAGATGAACCATTTAAAGAATTCCTCTAACAAAGCAGGAAGAAAAAACAATTCAACAAATAGGTTTGCATTTATTTCATTTGCTATCGCATATTGAACGAACATAATCGGAAAAACGAGTAGCATCCCAAAAATAAACGTTCGTACAATTAATGATAGTGGTTCAGTAAAACGATCTTTTAAATAAAAAAAAGATAGTAAAGCAAAAGCCGGTGCTATTCCGGCAGATAGGATGGCGAACATGGAATTAGACCTCTTTCTCAAACATGCTAATCCCATGTTACCATGATGGCATTCGATTGAAAATACATTCTACTATAAATTATAAAAAATGCAGGTGATGATTTTGAAAAAGATTTTACTTATTCATACGGGTGGAACCATTTCGATGTTAGAAAACAAAGAAACAGGAGAAGTATATACAACAAATAAACACCCTTTATCTGAAGCTACCTATATTTTGCAAGAATTTGCGGATGTAGAAGAAAAGATAATTTTCTCTTTACCGTCTCCCCATATAACTCCAGACCATATGCTTGAGCTTGGAAAACTCATTAATAGTGAAATGGATAATTATGATGGTTTTGTCGTGACACATGGAACAGATACACTTGAAGAAACTGCTTATTTTTTGGATTTAATGTTAGTTACTAAAAAGCCCGTTATAATTACTGGTGCAATGCGTTCTAGTAATGAAATAGGCTCAGATGCACTCTATAATTTAATCAGTTCGATCCGTGTCGCATCAGATGAGCGAGCGATTGAACAAGGTGTACTAGTCGTTATGAATGATGAAATTCATACCGCAGCAAATGTAACGAAGACTTCAACAAGTAATGTTGCGACATTTAAAAGTCCACAATATGGCCCAATCGGTATTATTACAAAAGATTCACTCCTTTTTCATCATCAAATCTTAAAAAGAAAAAAATACGTCGTTTCAAGCATTACAAAAAAAGTACTTCTCTTACGCGCTTTTGCTGGAATGGATGGAGAAATATTTGAGGCGATAAATGAGAGATCAATTGATGGATTAGTTGTTGAGGGGTTTGGTCAAGGAAACTTACCGAAGGATGTTATTCCCCCGCTTAAAAAAATGATTGCGAACAATATTCCAATTGTTTTGGTTTCAAGATGCTTTCAAGGTATTGTGCAGCCCACCTATAGCTATGATGGAGGTGGAAAGCACTTAAAAGATATGGGTATTATTTTTACCAATGGATTAACAGGACCAAAAGCGCGAATAAAATTATTACTTGCACTAGAACAAACGAATGATTTACAAAAGCTACACATGATGTTTCAAATTGATTAATAATAAGGTTGCCCAACGTCTTACAGGACGTTGGGCAACCTTATTTTTTAGACCGTGTTTTCTACTCTCTATGTTCGATTGCTTTAGCAATTGCTTCCCCATGAAATCTTCCATTTTCGATAAATATCTTATTATTATTAAATCCAGCTGCAATTACGCCAGCAATATATAACCCCGACACATTTGTTTCATATGATTCATCATCATAATAAGGCTTTCCATTTTCAGGGTTGATTTGTACACCAGCAGCTCGCAAAAAATCTACATCTGGACGATATCCAGTCATTGCGAACACAAAATCATTTGGAATTGATTTTGTTGTTCCTTTTGTTTCAAAATAAACGTGATCTTCAGTAATCTTCGTTACATGTGATCCAAATTCCATCGTAATAATGCCTTTTTCAACGAGGGAATCAAAGTCAGGAAGAATCCACGGCTTAATACTTTTCGAATAAGTAGATCCACGATAAATCACTGTAATATTCGCCCCAGCTTTATGCAATTCTAAAGCAGCGTCTACAGCAGAGTTTTTTCCTCCAATAATGACAACATTTTTTTTGTAATATGGATGACCTTCTTTGAAATAGTGCATTACCTTTGGTAGCGATTCTCCCGGAATATGAAGTAAGTTCGGGTGGTCATAGTAACCAGTTGCAATTACAACCTTGTCTGCTTGATAGCTGTCTTTCTTGCCGCTTTGCTTGATTGTATGAAGTTGAAAATGATTGCCTTCTTTTTCCACTTTAATTACTTGCTCATATGCTTGTACCCGAAGTGCTGTTCTTTCAGCAACGGTTCGATAGTAGGTTAACGCTTGCATTCTTACAGGCTTCTGCTTTTCGGTAATAAATGGAATGCCACCAATTTCAAGCTTGTCACTTGAGCTAAAAAATGTTTGATGCGTCGGATAATGATAAATAGAGTTAGCTACATTCCCTTTTTCAATTAGTAACGGGTCTATGCCCTTCTTTTTCAATTCAATGGCACAGGACATCCCACATGGTCCAGCTCCAACTATAATAACCTTTTCTTTACTCACGATCATGCACTTCCTTTATAAAAATAAACAAAAGAACTCTTACTCAACTATACATGATAAGAGTTCTTTCGTCATTCAATTGCTATATTAATTTAAACCCATCCACGGAAACGAGCGGCTTCAGCCATTTTTCGAACACCAATCATATAAGCTGCTAAACGCATATCAACTCGTCTTGTTTCAGCTGTATTGTAAATCGAATTAAAAGATTTAATCATCGTTGCATGAAGTTTTTCATCAATTTCTTCTTCCGTCCAATAGTAACCTTGATTATTTTGTACCCACTCGAAATAGGACACGGTTACTCCACCTGCTGACGCTAACACATCTGGAACGAGTAAAATTCCTCTTTCGGTAAGTATTTTAGTTGCCTTCATGGTAGTAGGTCCATTAGCAGCTTCAACAACGATGCTTGCTTTAATTTTATGAGCATTATGTTCTGTAATTTGATTTTCGACTGCAGCTGGGACTAGAATATCACAATCAAGTTCTAATAAATCTTGATTTGATATCGTATTATCAAACAATTTGGTTACGGTTCCAAAGCTATCTCTTCGATCTAATAAATAATCGATATCTAATCCCTCTGGATCATATAATGCACCATATGCATCGGATATTCCAACTACTTTTGCGCCTGCATCATATAAGAACTTGGATAAGAAGCTACCGGCATTCCCAAACCCTTGAACAACAACTCGTGCTCCTTTTACATCTATCCCTTTTTTCTTTGCAGCTTCATTAATAACGATTGTTACACCTTTTGCAGTTGCAGATTCTCTACCATGTGATCCGCCTAATACGATTGGTTTACCCGTAATAAAGCCTGGACTGTTAAATTCATCAATGCGGCTGTATTCATCCATCATCCATGCCATAATTTGTGAATTTGTAAAAACGTCTGGAGCAGGTATATCCTTTGTTGGACCTACAATCTGACTGATTGCACGAACATAGCCTCTACTTAGACCTTCTAATTCACGAAATGACATTTCACGAGGATCGCAAATAATACCGCCTTTTCCGCCACCATAAGGGAGATCAACAATACCTGCTTTCAGACTCATCCAAATAGAAAGCGCCTTTACTTCATCTTCCGTTACATCGGGATGAAATCGAACGCCACCCTTTGTAGGTCCTACAGCATCATTATGTTGCGCGCGATAACCAGTAAAAACTTTAACTGATCCATCATCCATTCGGACTGGAATGCGAACGGTCATCATTCGAATAGGCTCTTTTAATAATTCGAATACTTCCTCAGGGTAACCCAACTTTTCCAATGCCGTTTTAACAACGGTTCGAGTTGAACTTAACACATCTGTTTCATTAATTGCTTCTTCGGTAGAATCTGCTGCTTTATCGGCTACCATGAATTTACCTCCTAAATATCCTTATAAAAATTATTAAATGCTGTACTCAGAGATTAGTATACACTTTCATAATAAATATGCAATAATATTAATTCAAATTTCTATATAAAAAAATAAATAAATGTAAGCGATTACGAAAAAGACGATTATTGGATACGAATGTATCCAAAATAGACGATAAATAAAACCAAAATTATAACTAAAATTTACGAATGAAAGATTCGAAAGATTTCATCTGCAGCATTATTACTAAGTATCGTTTTTCCATATTCACGTAAGCGATAGGAAGTGACAATACTCGGTGAAGAAAACTCCGACATAACAGCAATTACATCTTCTTTTTTCGTTAAATGGTTGATATCCTTTTCTTCTAATAGCATATAATAACGTTCATCCATAAAGTACACTTTTCCACCTTTTATTGATAGAGCATTCAAATAAGCTGACACACGAATAATATCCTCAAATTCTCCAAAAGAAAAGATTAGTTCATTACTTTCATCTAATGTGACTTTCATTTCAATGAATTCCTCTTCCCAATCCAAATTCTCAACTTTTTGAGTAACCGTAACATGCATTCCTTGTGCTTGCATCAAATGCACCTGCACAAATAATCTGCCTTCAAGTTCAAATCCAAGCTCTTTACTTGCCTCATACATCATGTCACTAAATAGATTTTGAACACCATCCGCGTCATACCATAAATCTTCTTTTGTAAAGCCTCGTTCCACTAAATCATCAAATGTCAAAAAGATTTTAAACTTATTTATGGTTACCCTCTCAATCCGCACATAGCATCCTCCTCTTCATCATGAAATGCGTCTATACCCCCTTATAAATGTGGGGTGATGTTAATAGTATATGTCAGTATACTTTTTGTTGAACGGCTAGCGTTCATTTCATGGATTTAAATTGCAAAAGGTGACATTCAGCTTTAGTTCCCAATCGAAATGGAACACCGGTATATCCATATCCTTCGCTAATAAATACATTGGTTTGCCCGTATTTATTTAAGCCCCCTCGTTGATATGGGCCAATTCCAAAGAAACGTATTTGACCACCATGTGTATGCCCGGCAAGAACGGTATCAACCCTACTTTTTTCCCGTTTACTTAAAGAAAAGAAGCCGTTTGGATCATGAGTAATTAATATCCAATATCCGTCTACTATTGACTTCATGGCTTCTGAGAAGTTAGGTTTTCCATATTTTTTACAATCTAATCCGATAAAATGAATAGACTCCCCATTTTTTTCTACCGTCTTCGCCGCGTTTTTTAAAATGGTCACCCCTTCATCGATAACTAATTTTTCGAACTTATCTGGTGCCGCTTCATTGTCATTATTACCCCAAACAAAATAAATGGGCGCCTGTAATTGCTTTAATCTACGAATGTTTTCCTGCACTTTATGAATAGAAACACCTTTTTCCATCACATCCCCGCCGATAAAAATGCAGTCTACACGTGTTGAATCAACTTGCTTCAATGTTGAAAGCTTTATCAATCTACGATGGATATCAGAAATAAAGAAAATACCGTAACCTGAAAGTGCTGACGGAAATCGATCATCTTGGATCTTGATTACATCATATATATCATGATGAGCCAGATATAACATGTAAAGCACGAGACCGAATGTGAAACCAATCGTTAGAAATAGTAACAGGCCCATTGGATTATCCCTTTCATTTTATCATGATCATATCATATATGATGCTTAACATGAATATTTGAATAGGATAAGCTCTTTATTCATACATATGAAATGATATCAATGTGTTTGAAAGGAGGATTTGATGTTTACGCAATATAAATATTGGAAGCCATATATTAGTCCATACGACCCTTGTCCACCAATTCGAGTAAAGAGCTATTCGACCCCTCCAAATTTATATCTTCATTTCCAGCCACCAGGACTTCCACAATTTAAACCGAAAGAAGCCCTTTATCATGGAACATTATGGCCTGCCTTATTCAGCCCATATCCAGACCCACACAAAAGAGGTGATCTAGATGAGTAAAACCCTACCTCCTGAATATTATCAGCTCCTCGAAGACATCCAAGCAGTCGACTTTGTTCTCGTTGAATTAACCCTTTATCTTGATACACATCCAAATGATTATGATGCAATCGAGCAATTTAATTATTGTGCAAAAGAAAGCAGAACTTTAAAAAACCATTTTGAAAAACAGTTCGGTCCACTGATGCAATATGGTAGAAGCTATTCAAATTATCCTTGGGATTGGGGACAGACACCATGGCCATGGCAGGTTTAATAAGTGAACAAAAATGATGGATGTTTAGGAGGAGATTGTTTGTGTGGTATTATGAAAAAAAATTGCAATACCCTGTTAAAGTAAGGGAATGCAATCCAATGCTTGCTAAATTTCTAATCGAGCAATATGGTGGTGCCGATGGTGAACTAGCTGCAGCCCTTCGTTATTTAAACCAACGTTATTCGATACCGGACAAAGTAATCGGTCTGTTAACAGATATTGGTACCGAAGAATTTGCACACTTGGAAATGATTGCAACTATGGTATATAAATTAACCAAAGATGCTACACCTGATCAGTTAAAGGAAGCTGGCTTAGGAGCGCACTATGCCAATCATGATCGAGCATTGTTTTATGAAAATGCTGCAGGTGATCCTTGGACCGCAACGTATATTCAGGCAAAAGGAGATCCAATTGCAGACTTATACGAGGATATTGCTGCAGAAGAAAAAGCACGAGCGACCTATCAATGGATTATTAATCTATCCGACGACCCTGAATTAAATGACAGTTTAAAGTTTTTACGTGAGCGTGAGGTTGTTCATTCGCAACGTTTTCGTGAAGCAGTAGAGATTATTAAAGAAGAGCGTGATAAGAAACACTTTTTTTAAACAAATAGAAGGATGAGATTAGAAGTGACAGAGTATGCTTAACTATATTATTTTAAACATGCATTTATCGAGCAGTTAAAATGCGTGTTTCCACTAGAAAAAAAGGAGTTTTTTCTACATTGGATTAATCATTTCCCTTTGTCATTCGGGAATAGCGCGAGCCGAAAATCTACTCGGAAAAGTGGCTATCTTTTCCGAGTAAGTTGAGGCCGTGCCTAACTCCGAAAAACATTTTCCGTAAGGTTTCCTATGCTGAAAGCGACTCCATTTAAAATTGCGTCGATATGAATCATATTGATATAAATGTTATTATTTTGACTTATCCTATATTTACTATTACTTCATCAGGAGGTTATTAAAAAAATCCAAGAAAATCGTTCCCTAACATATAATATGCCCCTACTAAGATTGCACATAGCATAATGATGACAATTAAGAATCGAACAATTGGTCCATGAATACGAAAGTGAACACGCGTATTCTTTTGTCCATGAACCGTGCTTCTTGGCGGTAGATTTAAAATGTCAATTTCTCTGTTCTCTTGCTGATTTGGAATATCAATCGTATTTTCGTCGGTTGGTACTTCAATATTCGTTTCGCTGCTTGTACTCTCATTTGTCTGTACTTCCTCAAAAAGCTTCCGCAGCTCTTTTGCCTGATCTTCATTCGCTTCCATTTTTGTGTTCATCTTTATGCACCCCGCTTTTGCGATCGAATTATTAAACCCATTATAAAATCTATCAAAAAGTGTATGGTAATTGTTACCAGCAAATTGTTCGTAAGCTCAAATAAATACCCTAAGCAAAAACTGACAATAAGTACATAGCCTAATAATATAGGCTTTTTTAAATACCGTATATGTATGAGAGCAAATAGAATACTCGCAGGAACAAATCCAATTGTTGTTTGCAGTACACCTCTAAATAAAAGCTCTTCTGAAATAGCAATGAACACTGCCGCAAAAAATATTTCTACCTGTGTTAAGGATTGAAATATTCTTTCGTTAATCCCGCCGTCATCATAGTAATGTTTCGGTAACAAATAAGTGAGAACTAAATCGATACTAATAATGAGTATACTCGGAATGATACTGTATACCATTATTTCCTTGATACTCCAATCAAATAAATCAAACCAAACGGAAAAGTCCGTAAAAAATAGGAAACTTAACCCGAAGGCTAAAGCAATAAATAATAATTGATTGATTAATAGAAGTCGCTTAATATCTGAACGTGTCATATTTTTTATAGCTTCTTCTTGTTTCATTTTTTATCTCCTAATAGCAGTAACGATTCGAGCTTCGTTTGCCAGGATTCAGCATCTTTTTTCAGAGACGACTTTGATTCTATTGGCGTCCAGTCATCTAATACAAAGCCACAATTAGAGCAACAATGGTTGTTAGGTTTTGTAAAAGCATCTTGGAATTGGATAAACAATTCTTCTCGTAAGCATGATGTACATTGGATCCATTTCACCATTTCCATCAGCTTTGCTTCTTTTTGTATTAACCGTTCATCACGATACAATTGAATCGTTGAAAACGCGTGCTGCCATTTATTCTCGTTAAAGTTGATCTTTCGTTCTTTAATAATACCATGTTTTTCAAATTGATACTGTAGAAAATTCCATTGTGTTTCAGTTAATGAAAACAATTGTCCTATTTCTTTTTGATTTATCGGAAGCGGCTGCCCTTTATTTGCTAAATGGGAAAGCACTTCAAATGACTGATGAATGGAAGCAGAAGATGGTAGCTCATTTTCCACTATTTGTTTTGGTAAATATAAATCATTCGCAGCAAACAATAATACACTTAAGCTGGATAAACCATCCCTACCTGCTCTGCCCACTTCTTGAATATACGCTTCCATTTCAGCGGGAAAATGATAATGAATAACCAGTCGAATATTACTTTTATTTATTCCCATTCCGAACGCACTTGTGCAACATATAATATCTAGTTGATTATTCATAAATTGTTGTTGAACAATAACACGATCTAATTGCTCCATTCCACCATGATAAAAAGCAATTCGCCGATCCTGCCATTTTCCTGAAAGCAGTTGAGCTATGTTCTCACAAGCATGTCTACTCGAAAAATAGATAAGTGTAGGTACATTATATTTTTTTAATAGACCATCGATTTCTTCTAGCTTTTCCTGTTTATTTGTTACCTTGCGAATGGTCAAAATGATATTTTCGCGGTCTATTGGATTAATATGCTTCTTCATTTCACCAACATCCAATGCCTTCATAATATCTTTTTGAACCTTTGGGGTAGCGGTAGCACTTAAAGCTAGTACAGGAGGATAGGCTAACGTTTTAATAACGTCCTTTAAACGTAAATAGTCTGGTCTGAATTCATGGCCCCATTGAGAAATACAATGTGCTTCATCAATTACAAATAAGCTGATATGGAGCTTATCTAATCTATGCATAAAAGCATCCTGTTGTAATAATTCTGGAGAAACGTAAATAAGTTTATACTCATGTAATTGCCGGTATATTTCATTTCTTTGTTTAGAATCAAGAAAGCTATTGATGGCAACAACTTTTTTAAAATTTGTCGCCTTTAACTGTTTGACCTGATCCATCATTAACGAAATTAGTGGAGAAACGACTACCGTTGTACCCGACAAAAGCATTGCTGGAAGCTGATAGCAGATTGATTTTCCGGTCCCTGTAGGTAACACCCCTAATACATGCTCTCCTTTCATAACATCTTCTATGATTTCTCGTTGGCCAGGACGAAAGGAATGATAACCGAATATTCGTTCTAAATGAACTTCAAGTTGTTTGTTGCTTACCATGTTTATCCCTCGTTAAACGTGTAAATTTTGTTAACATTAATCGAATTTGAAAATATGAAATCGAATCTCCTACTGTACTTCTAATATCCCGTAACCGATGCGAGGGATTCGTCTTTATTGCTTGTAATATTAATGGTTGTGCTTGTTCATCCACAAATTGATGAAATGGAAATTCTTGTTCATGCAATGCAATTTCTACCATATGATCATAGATCGTATTTTTCTTTAATCCGCGTTTTCGACTAATTTCTTCTACGGTTAACCCCATCTTAAAGAAACGAAACGTTTTTTGTGCAGAGGCTGTTAATATAGAAGTATATTCTTCGTAATCTACTAACCCTTGTAACAGAGGATAGTCCTTCTTCTCCTGGTGTATCAGCGAGATCATTTTATGAACAACGGCTGTATGGAGGAGAATCACATCGTCTTTGCTGATCTTGTACTTTTCTTTTAATTGCCCCGTACTCATGCCGTAATGCTGATAGCCTGTTAACCGATCAACAAAAAGAGATGCCTCCATGTCATCCACATACTGTAATAGACAATGTAACTCATGATACATCTCCGGTAGAATATCGGCCTCGCGATTCTTATTCTGACGATAAAAATACTTTACCCAGGCTATAATATCAGGGATATCTATAATCGGAATAAAGGATTTATTTTTCATTTGACTATTAGTATACGTTTGAATTAGTAATAGCAAACGATTCATAAATGTAGGCGCAATGGATTCAAATTTAAGTCCGTTAAAATAAGCGCGAAAGTCCGTTGGTACTTTCTCTATTTCAGTAACGGATAAAAAACTATCTTTTATAGCTCCTTTCATTATCAGTCCATCGCTTCGCATCTGTTGGATGACAGCTTCGAAAGTGTCTATATGTAACGTTTTATGAATACCAAAGAACCGTTCTAATTGGAATATTTCAGCATCATGGATTGTTTGAATGGATTTCTTTCCCTTTAGAAGATAGAAAATGGAGTTAATTGATCGACGATCTTTTATTTGCGATAACGCATAATCTATCACCTTTTCTAGGTACATTTTCAAATCTCCAATCACTATTTCTCTTTATTTTGTAATGTCAATTATTGAAATGAAGTTTAAACAAGCTTACAATCTATTATAGAGGAGATGATCAACCAATTGCATCCTTCTTGGGTGATTTTTTATTAATTTTAAATTATTAACCGATCAAGCATATAGATTTCTATTTTTTTAGGAGGACTCCTCATGGAAAAACGATTTTCAATTGTTGATAAAGAGACATGCATAGCATGTGGAGCCTGTGGCATAACTGCACCAGATATCTTTGACTATGATGACGAGGGACTAGCTTATGTAGTCCTTGATGATAATAAAGGAGTAAAGCAAATTCCGAATGAATTAGAGGACGATTTATTTGATGCCCGTGACGGCTGCCCGAGTGATTCGATAAAAATTGGAGAAACTCCTTTTAAAGGTGATCCGCTGAAAAATGAGTCTCGTTAAATCATGCTATGAAAAAAGTGCTTTCCTAATTCGGCGGAAAGCACTTTTTTATCCTTATAATTGATGTGCATTATAAATGGGGAAATGCCCATTTGCATATTTTTTTATCAAATAAGCAAGCATTGGATAAAATAAAACAATGAATATTGCATTCCCGATTGCATGGTTTGTATCAAATGGAAGTCCTACGATATAGTAAGCCCAAAACATCTGACCAGAGATTTGATAATTTGTTAAGGAAATGATAAATCCATACAAATATCCACTAAAAACTGCGAATAACACGATGACAAATAAAGGGATGCGTTTCGGGAACTTACCGAGCAATCCACTAAGTATGCCAATTATCCCCCAAGAAACGATTTGCCAAATCGTCCAAATGCCTGTACCGAGAATCATATTAGACAAAAATGTAACGAGAAACGCCATGAGAAGTGCGGAAAAAGGTCCTAAAAGCATTCCACATATAATAATAATTGCAGTAGCAGGCTGGATATTCGGCAGAAAAGTAAATACGATTCGCCCTACAATAGCCAATGCAGCTAAAATTGCTAATAATGTAAGTTTATAAATGTTCACCTAAATCATTCCCATGATTGTAAATCAAGCGTTACTTTGTCACCTGGTTTAAGCTTATACTCAGCAGCACCAACATTAGCCACTTCTCCATTTACGGAATACATCCAAGCTTTTTTCTCATCTTTTTTTGGGGCGATTCCTTCAACAGCGTTAATAAATCCGCCTTCTTCTTCAATTTGGAAGTTTTCCTTTAAGACATCCATTAAAATAGCATCTTCTTTAATTGGGACTTCCTTTTCTGTTATTTGCTCTTTTCCCTTGTCCTTAGAAATTGTAATAACAACTGTTTCTTCTTTTTCTTTGCTGTCACTTTCATTCCCCGATGCTTGCTGTTCTGTTTGATTGGAAGCAGGTTTATTTGATTTTTCCTCGTCAGTCGACCCGCAACCAGCTAATAAACTTGCTACAAGCAGTAATGGAAGTAAACGATAAATCCACTTTTGTACCTTCATTGTTTCTCATCCTCCATAATAAAATTATTGAGGAGAAGAGCGTTACTTAAAAAAGCTGACTCCAAAAGAGTCAGCTTTTAACGACATACCTAACTACACAATGATACTTTATTGTCCGTTCGGCTGTCTCAATCGCTTTTCCCTCGAAGCATTGACACAATTGAAATGGCAGGTCTACTGACTTGTGACTAAAGCCTACTCCAAGCCCTTCCCATATGAATGTTCATACAGTGGTAATGCTTGTTTCGATTATCACTTACAGTTGCGAGGACAGCTTCAGCTTTTCACTGAATTCCCTATTAAGTACATTACTGTACACCAATTCCAAACATTGTATTCAATTCAATTTTAATCATAACAGACTTTTTGAAAAATGAACAGATTCTCTACTCTGTTTTTGCCGGAATCTTAAAGGTAAAGGTTGTACCATGTTCTAGCTTACTTTTAACAGATATTGTGCCTTGATGTGCATCAATAATATTTTTAGCAATCGCCAGACCTAATCCAGTACCTTTCTTCTTTTTGTTTCTTGTGCGAGACTTATCCGCTTTATAAAAGCGTTCAAAAACAAACGGAAGGTCTTCTTCTGGAATTCCACTTCCACTATCCTCTACTTCTGCGTGAAAATTGTTTCCATCATAGCGCACAAATAGGCTCACAAATCCATTTTCACTCGTATGTCGAATGGCATTATCAATTAAGTTCGTAAAGACTTGTTCAATGCGATCAGGATCAAAACAACCTATGTCCTGCTGTAATGATGTTTTCAACCTAAGATCAATGTGATTATCGTCTGAAATCCCTTTAAATTTACGCACAATCCGTTTAATATACGGCTCTAGCTCCACCTGCTCTTTATGCAATTGAATATGCCCTGCTTCCATGCGTGCAAGATCGAGTAGCTCATTTACAAGTCTGCTTAAGCGTAGCGATTCTTCATAAATGATTTGTGCAAGCTCGTTTTTTTCCTCTTTCGATTCTGCAATATCATCAACAATCGCTTCGCTATACCCTTGTAGCATAGAAATAGGTGTTCTTAATTCATGCGAAACGTTCGCAATAAAATCCTTTCTGAGCTTGTCCAGTCTTCTTTCTTCAGTCATATCACGAATAACCGCAACTGCTCCTCGAACGTACGATTGATCATATAAAGGGGTCATAATCATAACCCAGCTTCGTCCTTGTAATGTAATTTCTTCAAGTACTTCATTTTCACCTTGAATTACTTCTTTCAAAATCGATTGTAATGGCGTTGGTAGCTTCATTTGACCTTCTTTAAATGGGATATTCATTTCATAGTACCAATCCTCGATAAAGCGATTGGCTGGTGGATTTGTCACAATCATTTCACCTGTTCTACTCAATGTAATCACACCATCCGCCATCGAGCTGACAATACTTGAAAGCTGTTCTTTTTCTTGACGAAGCGCATTTATATGAAATTTAAGCTGCCTTCCCATACGGTTAAAAGCCATTGCTAATTCACCGATTTCGTCATGTGTCAAAATGGGTACTTTCGTATTAAACTCTCCCCGTGTAAGATCAAAGGCGGCTTCACGCATCTTTATAAGTGGTGAGGTGATCCGGGTCGAAAGAAAGAACGCAAAAATCGTCGTCAAAATAATGGCAATTCCTGCTGCTAAGAAAATAATTTGCGTTGTTTCAGCCTTTGTTTGATCCACGACACCAAGGGATTGATAAATGACAACTGCACCATTTCCACCGTCAATTGGAACACCTACGACTAACGCACCCATTTCATCTTCTGGAAGGTCAATTTGTTCTTTAACCTTTTGCCGATTTGCTAATACATGCTGCAAGTTCGCTTCATTTTGAAGCCATGTTTCACTAATGTTAGAAAGATGTGGATCGCTGCTATTTGAAACCCAAACCGATTGATCAGGGAAATAAATAATAATCCTACTTGCCGGATCTTTTACACGCTCTGTTGTTTCAATTGTCAAAGCATGATCATCATACTGCTGCACCATGACAGATACCTTGGTTGCTGTTTGAAGCATATCCTTTTCCGCTTCATCAATATGGAAATTTTCGAAGAATTCCAGTAAAAGAATTGTTAAAATAAATAACACGAAAGAAACTAGCAATAAAATTGTTATTGCTAGTTTACCTACTACGCTTCGCCAAAACATTATTCTTCATCCACCTCAAATTTATAGCCAACACCCCATACGGTTACAATCATTTTAGCAGCGTCTTTTGAAACATTGTTCAGTTTTTCACGAAGCCTTTTTACATGGGTATCGACGGTTCTAAGATCACCAAAAAATTCATACTGCCATACTTCTTTTAAAAGATGCTCGCGATTAAATACTTTATCAGGTGCTTTTGCTAAGAAACAGAGAAGCTCATATTCCTTTGGTGTTAAACTTACCTCTTTTCCATCAGCAGTTACGCGATGTGCATCATGATCAATTGTTAAATGCGGAAAAACAAGAATATCTTTCGCCTGTGTCTCCGTTTCATTATAATTAGATGCAGAGGATCTTCTTAATAGTGCTTTTACGCGAAGCACAACTTCACGTGGGCTAAATGGTTTTACGATATAATCGTCAGTACCTACTTCAAACCCTTGCACTCTGTTTGATTCTTCTCCTTTTGCCGTTAACATGATAACAGGTGTGTTTTTTTCTTTACGCAGCTCCTGACAAACTTCTATCCCATCCATTTCAGGCATCATCAAATCAAGAAGAATAATATCATAATTCTTTTTTAATGCTAATTCTAGTGCTTCTTGTCCATTTTCAGCTTCTTCTATGATAAAATCCTCTCGCTCCAAATACATACGTATTAAGCGGCGAATTCTCTCTTCATCATCAACTACAAGCACTTTCGTTTTTGCTTCCATAAGAGGACCCCCTATTAACGATAAACATTCTATTTCTTAGTATAAACGAAACTGTTAAAAATGTATAAGAAAAAACATGATATCCATGTTGTTTTCCTACTGGACACCATGTTTTTCATTTTTTTAAACCCTACAGCTATTACTTACGCATAGGAGTGTAATCCAGCAAGTAATAGATTCACTCCTATTAAATTAAACATGATAATGGCAAATCCACCTACTGCAAGCCATGCAGAACGTTCCCCGTGCCATCCTCTTGATAGACGTAAATGTAAAAAAGCTGCATAGAAGAACCAGGTTATTAATGCCCATACTTCTTTCGGATCCCAACCCCAAAAACGATCCCATGCTATTTGTGCCCATATGGCTGCAAAAATCAATCCACCTAAAGTAAATACCGGAAATCCAATTGCAACTGCGCGATAGCTTACTTCATCTAACAAATCAGGATTCGCTTTTTTTAATATAGGTTGAATAGCAGCACCAATACGTTTTCTTAATGCTAACCTTGTTAAAAGGTATAGCAATGTTCCTGTAAGGAAAGACCAAATGAGTGTATTAAATTTACGAGGTGCATCCTTACCATGCATCCATTCCGGCGTTTCAAACCATGGCTCCATCGTACCTTGTGTCATTGCTTGTGCTTCTTTAGGGCCAACAATTGGCGGCATATGATAATTAGCAGTTACTTCATTACCGTTTTCAACATAGTTAAACTTAGCTTCATAGCCTGTAATATTAAAGATGACCGTAATGACGCTAAATCCAATAAACAATACTAGCGTATAGAGAATTAGCTCTAACCAGGTTGTACGCTTACTTGACACAGATTGGTCAATTTGGCGAATGAGATATATGAGTCCAGCAACAAAGCTAATTGCTAATATCCCATTCCCTAAAGCAACGGTTGTTACATGAATATATAACCAGTGACTTTGTAGTGACGGAACAAGAGGTGCAATATCTCTTGGAAACATACTTGCATAAGCAATAACAATCATTGCCACTGGAAGCGCAAATAATCCAAGAATTGTAAATCGATATATAAAATAAAGAATAATAAACGCGAGCACCATTGCCATTCCGAAAAATGTAACAAATTCAAACATATTACTTACTGGCGCATGTCCACTAGCCATCCACCTCGTAACGAAATAAACGAGTTGAGCTAAAAATCCAATCACTGTAAGTGAAATACCAATCTTTTCCGCAAGCCCTTTTTGATTGCTATTTTTGTTTTGTTTGATCGTTGCTCCGAAAAATGCCGTTGCAATCAAGTATAAAATAAAAGCAGTATAGAGCATCGTACTACTTATTTCTAGTAAGTTCCCCATCCAAACTCCTCCTTAAAAGTGAGTGCTATTTATCTAATTCTTGTTGATCTCTTACATTATTTACAGATGTATTGGCAATTGCTTTTTCAATATCTTTCTTTAGTCCAAACCAATTTTTATTCGTATGTGCCGCTAATAGCAATATATTTTGATTTGGATGAATCCATATGCGGCGATGCTGCCAATACATTCCCTGTATAACCCCAATCATAAATATAAGTGCACCTAATCCAAATAAAGGTAGTGTGTAATCTCGTCGAACAGTTAGTCCACTAGCGTTTCGAACATCAAAATCAGTTATTCCTAGTTTATATTCATTCTCTCCCGTAGCATCGATATTTCTTCCAATACCTGCAAAGCTGATTTCAACATCATCTTTGTTTGGTGGATAAACAAGAAAAACAAATGCAGGGTTGCGCGGATAATTTGTTTTTGATTTTGGCTGTCCATTGTACAATTCATAGTCTGGTAAATAATCATCAATCTTTACGACAAATCCATTATCCAGCTTGTACTCATTCTTTGGATTAGTAAGGTCAATTTGAAACGTATCGATAGCTTTTTCTTCTGGATCATCCGTTTTATGAAGCTTAAAAGACATGCTAGTAAATTCATTTAGCTGATAACCTGCTTGATACAACGTATAGCCATCAAACTTCAATGGGTGATTTAAGCGAATTTCGTCCTCTTTTACCTTTTCTAATTCCTTTGTTGAACCGACAACACCATCATCTTTCACTTTGTAAATAATAGCATTCGTCTGAAAATTACTCGGAATCATTTCGCCTTGTTTCTTGATCGCTTCTTTAAATCTCTCGTCGTTTTCATCATATGTTTCCAATATAAATTTTTTGTTTTCAATAAAATATTCCCCGTCAGTACCAGGAATGACTACTTGCTCTCCTTCACGTACCCAAACATATTGATCAAGATAAAAAAGTGGTGTCGTTCTTAATAATGCTGCGATTAAAATAATAATTAATCCAATATGGTTTACATATGGCCCCCACCTAGAGAATCTCCCTTTCTCTGCAAGGATATGGCCATTATCTTCACTTATTTTATAGCGCTGACGTTGGAGCTCGGTTTTTAATTGTTCTACTTCATCATCTGACACGTTGTCTGTTTCACTATAAAAGCGTTGACGACTAATAAACGTTTTATGACGCTTGGGTTTTTGTCTTTTTAGTGCCTTATACAATGGCACAAATCGATCTAAACTACAAATTACAAGTGAAACGCCAATTAATGCGATTAAAAGCATGTACCACCATGAACTATAAAGATTATGAAGACCTAGCTGATAAAAAATTTTACCGAAAATGCCATAACGATCTTCATAGAATACTGCTGGATCACGAGAAATCGCATCAGTAGGTATGTATTGTTGTTGTGGATAGATAGTTCCTATTGCTGATGCAATTAAAGCGATGACAATTAACCATACACCAACTTTAACTGATGAAAAAAAAGCCCAAGTTTTATCGATAAATGACTTATTGTACGTTTGCGATCGTCTTGCAGTCCCGTCATAACGCATATTTAATAATTTTTTCGTATCATTACCATCGATATGCTGATTTTTCTCAATAGGCTTCCCACATGCTTCACAAAGAACTGTCCCCTCTGGATTTACATGACCACATTCACACTTAATGTTATTCATCTATATCTCTCCATCCTTATCAGTTTGAAGCTGGTTGGATGTCCTTTAAATGCCCTTCTAATTTTTCTAATGTTAGGGCACCCTCCACCTTCTCAATAATTACCCCTTCTGGATTGATAAAATAAGTAGTAGGAATTGGGCCGATTTTATATAATTCTCTGACTAAGCTTTTGTTGTCAAAAGGAATTGGAAATGTAAGATCATATTTTTCAATAAATTTTTCAACAACAAATTCTGTTGCATCTAAACTTACCGCAATAATTTCTACCCCTTTATCCTTATATTCTGGATATAGTTTTTGCATATAAGGCATTTCCTCTTCACACGGCTTACACCAAGTTCCCCAAAAATTTAACATGACCCCTTTTCCTTTAAAATCACTTAATTGCACCGATTCAAGCTCATTAAATTGGTTGACTTGTTGAAGTTTAAAATCTGGTGCTTCATCTCCTACCCCATAAATTGCTTTATCCTTCTGAAAATTAGCGACCAATGCATAGACAATTGCGGCAAGCAAGATCACCAAAATGATTGACCGGAAAATAAGCCGGTTCCTCTTTTTCCCCTTTTTAGTAGCCTTTATTTGATCTAAGCTCATTGAAAATCACTCCTCGCACCATTATACCATTTTGCCATAGTGTTAATTATGACTATTATTTAACATTTTTTGCCGCTAGATTATACATTTGTTTTACTTCTTTAGGAGTGAGTGTGCGATATGCTCCTGGTTGAAGGCCTTGTAAATTTAATAAACCATATTTTTCTCTTCGCAGTTTAACAACTGGAAAGCCCAATTGCTCCATCATCCTTCGAACATGTCGATTTTTTCCTTCTTGTAAAGTTAATTCAAGTAGCATTGTATTTTTGCGTTTATCAACAGAAAGAATTGTGTAATTTTTAATCTTTAATAAATCCTTTTTATCTCGAACCCCTTTACGGAGCTTTGCTAAATCAAGTTTACTTGGAATACCCTTTATTTTAGCTACATATACTTTTTCAACCCCGTGTTTTGGGTGCATTAATAAATTTGCAAATTCGCCATCATTCGTTAATAGTAAAATTCCTGAAGTATCGTAATCCAGTCTCCCGATTGGAAAAACTCTTTCTTCAATCTCTGGTAGTAGATCAGTAACAACCTTGCGATCCTTATCATCTTTCACACTGGAGATCACACCCCGTGGCTTATAAAGCAAATAATAAACAGGAGCTTCTTTTTCTAGCTTTACACCATTAACTTCTATCACATCTTGATGTGAAACTTTTATACCTAACTCGGTAACAACCTTTCCATTAACTTTTACTTTTCCTTCCGTGATCAAGGTTTCTGCTTTTCTTCTAGAAGTAACACCACTCTGAGCAATTACCTTCTGCAGTCTTTCTAGTGTATTTGTCATTATATCACCTAATATCCTTTTGATTGTTTCCTATCGTTTATCCATAATGGAAGTTAACTATTCGTCAACATAAATAATAGCGTTAACGAATTGTTAACGCTAGTTATACGTACTATCCAAAAATGAGTGTAACGATAACCACTGATGCTAGTATACCAATGAGATCGGCTAATAGTCCAACCTTAAGTGCATACCCCATTTTTCGGATTCCGATTGCCCCAAAATATACGGTTAAAATATAGAGTGTTGTATCGGTACTTCCTTGCATGGTGGATGCTAGTCTTCCAATAAACGAATCGGGCCCATGTGTAGAAATAAGTTCAGTTGTCATACCTAGGGCTGCTGTTCCTGAAATGGGGCGAACAAGTGCCAATGGGATAATATCTGGTGGAATACCAATTAAAGCTAATAATGGCGTAATAAGTTCGATGAATGCTTCAAGTGCACCAGAGCTTCTAAGTATCGAAATGGAAACAATCATCCCAACTAAAAAAGGCAATAAAGATACTGCCATTTTGATACCTTCTTTACCTCCTTCTACAAACAGTTCATAGGAAGGTATTTTTTTCCACGTGGCGGTGAGTAGAATGAGTAAAAGGATAAAGGGAATAAGCCAAGCACTAACCGTCGTTATGAAACTCATCTTAATTCCTCCGTATACTTCGATAATAGAATATACGATCAATTATTAAAGCACTTATTGTTGAAATAACCGTTGCTATAATCGTTGTCCCTACTATCTCTGTTGGTGCCATCGAATCATATTGCATTCGAATTGCGATTACTGTAGTTGGAATAATCGTTAGGCTAGACGTATTCATCGCTAAAAATGTAATCATAGATCTTGAAGCGTGGTCTGAGTCACCGGATAACTCCTTCATTTGTTCCATTGCTTTAATACCCATTGGTGTTGCTGCATTTCCGAGACCAAACATATTTGTCGTAAAATTTGATAAAATATAGCCAATTGCAGGATGGTCGCTTGGAATATCAGGAAAAATCTTAAGTACAATCGGTCGAAACAATTTAGCGAGCCCGTTCAAGATTCCTGCTTTTTCAGCGATGCGCATCATACCCAACCAAAAGACAAGTGTACTTATTAATGTGATAGATAGGGAAACGGCATCCTCGGCACTAGTAAAAATCGCTTTATTTACATCATCCATTGTGCCATTGAACATAGCATAAAGAATGCCTATGATCGCCATTGCCGCCCAAATAAGATTGACCATATTACTCAACCCTCATAATTTGCTTTATAACGACAGATAAAGTTTTTGTAAATGTCACTTCATCTGCTGTTCGAATGGAAGCATGAATCGGTACCTCTCCGATTTCTTTTTCATTCAAATAGTAAATCGTTTTCCCTATCGCTATTTGGTGATTCCGGTTTTCTTTCCTTAATAGAAACGATTTCTTTTTGATGTTGTTCTTTTCTTGTTCATCTAGTGGATAGAAAATAGCGTCTTTAATCGCCCCTTCGACGATCTCTTTATTTAGCTTGTACAATTGCAAACCCGTTTCATCTAGCTTTTCTAAATCATAATTCGAATATCCCCACTCGTATAAAGAAATGTGATCATTCCAATCATCTGGGGCGTTAAATGTAACTGCAATAAGATCCATGTTTTCCTTTTTCGCAGATGATACTAATGTTCTTCCAGCTATTTTCGTATATCCAGTTTTTCCTCCGGTGCAAAAGTCATAATAGCGTGTTAATAGTTTATTTTTGTTCCGCCATGCGTAAGTTCTTTTCTCTGACTTATAACTCTCTGTGCTTGAAATTTTTCGAAAGGTTTTATTGTCCATCGCGTATTTCATGAGTAAGGCCATATCATAGGCTGTTGAATAATGATTGTTCGAGTGTAGTCCATGGGGATTTTCAAAATGTGTATTTGTCATCCCTAACCAACGTGCTTTTTCATTCATTAAATAAACAAAGCCTTCCATACTACCGCCGATATGTTCTCCAATCGCTACTGCTGCATCATTACCAGATCGAAGCATTAACCCATACAAAAGATCTTCAATCGACATTTTCTCTCCTTGCTCTAAATAAATGGATGAGCCTTCCGTATAGATTGCTCTCCTGCTAGCCTTTGCTATCTCGTCCATTTTTCCAGATTCAATAGCAACTATTGCTGTCATTATTTTCGTTATACTAGCAATTGGTTGTTTTTCATGCGCTTTTTTTTCATACAATACTCTTCCGCTAGATTGTTCCATTAGGATGGCGTTATTTGCAGACACCATTGGTCTAGCTTGTCCATGAACAGTTGAAACTAATGTAAAAAATAACACGATTAAAATCGAAACATATCGCATAGCCGGTGTCCCTCCAGATCAATATATCTGTACATTCTATGCAATAATATGTAGGATATGCGTAAACATTATTCCTTCCAAAATAAGGTCCAAACCATTCTGCACACAAAAAAGCTCTTCCTAAATTAGGAAGAGCTTGATGATAGTTCATTTTCTTCGATTTGCTCCTGAAAGCGTTCAAAAAATAAATCAGCTTCTTGTTCAATAGACTCTGTATCAACTTGCTCTGGTAATGGAGGTAATTCCTGTATGGATGTAAGCCCAAAAAAGGTTAAGAAGTCTTTACTCGTCCCAAAAAGCACCGGTCGTCCGACTCCTTCTTTTCTTCCAACTTCTTCGATAAAGGATCTCGCGAGCAACGTTTGTACGGATCGATCACTTTTCACTCCGCGAATTTCATCTATTTCTGTCCGAGTTATCGGCTGCTTATATGCAATAATTGCTAACGTTTCTAACGCTGCTTGCGACATTCGCTGTGTATTAGGCGTCTCTAATAACCTTTTATGAAATAGACTATGCTCTGGTTTTGTACTCAAGTGAAACACTTGATGTGATTCCATTATCATAATACCTCGATTGGAATGATCGTAGTCATATTTTAATTCTTCTATTAAATGTTCTACAGATGATTGCGATATTTCTAGAATCGTTGCCATTTGTTTGATTGTAAGACCATCATCTCCACTAGCGAACAATAACCCTTCTAGTATTGCTTTGTAATTCGTCACTTCCACCTACTATCATCCTCTACTTTACTTATTATGATTGCTTTAAACCTACTTTGTAGTATGTAATTAATAAGGAATCAAAATTTTTTTCTTGCATACAATGTACTTCTTTTTTCTTCATCAGCTCAAGTATTGCCATGAAAGTAACAACAATGTGCGACCGAGAATGATAAGGAAATAGCTGATCGAACAAAACAGGCTCAGAAGTTTGTTTAACAATTGTAAGCACTTCATCCATTCGTTGTTCAATAGAAATATCAGTTCTTTGTATCTTTGTATCAAGTGGCTCATTCCACTTTTTTCGTTCGAACATTTTCCCTAATGCAGAAATCAAATCGTATACGGATACATCGCCTTTTTCAACGGGTGGTTTAATATCTATATCTTGAAACACAACTGGCGGTCTTGTAAATATTTGATTTGCATCAATCTCTTTTTCCTTTAATGCTTCTGCTGCATTTTTAAATTTTCGATATTCGATTAATCGTTGCATCAGTTCTTCGCGTGGATCCTCTTCATATTCATCAATCTCATCCAAGACTTCCTGTTTTGGCAATAGCATCTGACTTTTAATTGCAAGTAAAGTTGCAGCCATGACAAGATACTCACTAGCAATATTCAACTCCAGCTTTTGCATCGTATGTATATAATGCATATATTGCTCTGTTATTTGGGCAACTGGTATATCATAAATATCAATTTCATAGCGGTTAATTAAATGCAACAATAAATCGAGTGGCCCTTCAAATGTCTCCAGCTTAACCTTATATGCTTGATCCATGGATTACGCCCCTTCACTCTAAAAAAGTAATTAATTATCATAAACGCCTATACAAAAAAAGCAAATCCAACATAAATTAATAACGTAAGATAAATGTTACCATAAAACATTTATGTTAAGAAGAAAAAGGAGGAATCTCATTATGGGTGCAGGATATGGTTATGGTGGAGGTTTTGCGTTAATCGTTGTATTATTTATTCTTTTAGTAATCGTTGGTGCTGCTTGGTTTTAATATAAATAAAGCAGGCTAACGAATTGCTGCTTTCTCATTAATGAATTAGGAGCAAAAACCCGGTCTTAAAATAGGGACCGGGTTTTCTCATATTTCATCATTAGTCTCACATTTTTGATAAAACTGATTCGTACGTTCGTTTGCACAAACGGTATATTTCTCCTGATACATTTGATGGATTTCATTGACCATCTTTTTCCCGATTCCGGCATTACGATGAGATGGATTAACGGAAATGTGCTGGATAATTGCTTTTCCACCAGCTTCAATTTTCAACCCGATAGCACCTAATACATCATCTTCTTTCCAAAGATAAAGGTGCCAATCTGGATTCGTCTCATATTCTTTAATTGTCTCTTGAAGCTTTTTTATATCTTTTCCTTCTTGCATAAAAGATAGTAGCCCCATTGCAATTTTTTCAAAGTTTTTTTTAAAGCGTATTAACATAACTATCCCTCATTATAAATAACTTAGAGATATTGACCATGCCTTTATTACTTGAGAACCTTAAACAATCAGATCTCCACATTAAAGAACAAATAGGAACCAATAAGCTATTCCCCATCCAAGTGCAACAAGCAAAAGGATAATTAACAGTAAGATGTTCTTTTTTCGCAAATTCAATTTTTACCATTCCTTTATAAGCATTGCCATAATTATCGTTATCATACCATACTATTCATAAATTGTGTTGCTATTCTTTAAATATTAGCTTAAATAAGATATAACCGTCCGACTTTTTATCCTTTCGTTTAAATGGAATCAAATTAATAATCCCAATCCATAGATTAAACAAAAGAAAAAGCAGGAGGATCTCATTTGGATAGATTCCCATCAATAGACCGACAACGAATGCACAGAGTATGCTAAAAAACGGACCACCAATTGTGATAATCGCCATTTCAAACGGTCGATATGGTATAGAGCGCACATTTGTTGCCATCCCACCTAAAAAATAAAAAAGATGAATGGTAACTGTTACCCTTCTTAAAGAAAATGTTGCAATGGGTTTCCCTATTCCAATCGAAAGCAACATATGATCAGCTCCAGTAATTCTTGCGCCAATCATATGTCCACATTCATGAATTGTATTGCTTATAGGTGCAATAAGCAGAATGAAAAGAAGAATAAAGAGAAGGGTTGTCATATCATCGGGTTATTCTGCCTCAACCCGTATTTCTTTCATGACATCACCATTATTCATTGCCTTTACTGTATCCATTCCTGAATTTACTTGACCAAAAACTGTGTGTACACCATCTAGATGTGGTTGAGGCTCGTGCACAATAAAGAACTGACAACTACCAGTATCCTTGCCAGCATGTGCCATAGATAAAGAACCAGCAACATGCTTATGTGGATTTCCTGAAGTTTCACAATTTATTGTATAGCCTGCAGATCCTGTCCCATTACCTACTGGGCAACCACCTTGGCTAACAAAGCCAGGAATGACACGGTGAAAAGTTAATCCATCATAAAATTTATCATTTGCTAGCTTTTCAAAGTTACTTACCGTATTAGGTGCTGCATCTTCAAATAATTCAAATTCTATCTTTTCTCCAGTTTCCATTAAAATATAACCTTTTTTCATCTTCAATCTTTCCTTTTTCGTTTATTTATAAATCATGTTTATGTTACCACTATTAGCTTGAAAATTAAACAATGAAATCTTATATATAAGACAAATCGTTTTGAACAACATCTTCGTATGATTCACGACGAATGACTAAAGCTGACTTTCCTTCCTCTACAAAAACTACTGCTGGTTTTGCAAATCGATTATAATGATTTGCCATGGAATATCCGTAGGCACCGGTAGAAAAAACAGCTAAAATATCGCCAGAATCAACCTTTGGTAAGCTGAGGTCCCATATTAACATATCTCCTGATTCACAGCATTTCCCTGCTACTGAAACAGTTTCTGTGTTTTCATCTACTACTCGATTTGCAAGAACTGCCTCATATTTCGCTTGATACAAGGAAGGGCGTAAATTATCAGTCATTCCTCCATCTACGGAAATATACTTTCGGACTCCAGGGATATCTTTTGTTGCACCAATCGTGTATAGTGTAATCCCTGCATCACCAACGATTGATCTACCAGGTTCTATCCAAATCTCAGGCATGGGTAGTTGCAATTGCTCTGCCTGTTTACGTACTGTATCTATGATTGCTTCTACATAGACAGGTAAAGAAGTCGGTTGATCCGCTTCTGTATAACGTATACCAAATCCACCGCCTAAATTGAGAACATTAGGTGCGTATCCGTATTTTTTATGCCACGATTTTAATTCTTTAAATAATACAGCAGCAGCAAAAGTAAATCGCTCTGTTTCAAATATTTGTGAACCAATATGACAATGAATTCCCTGAAGTTTAATGTGATTGAGCTCCTGTACTTTCTGAAATGCTTGTTCTGCTTGTCCATTACCTACGTTAAAACCAAATTTTGAATCCTCATTACCGGTCATTATATATTGATGTGTATCAGATTCAATTCCTGGTGTAACGCGTAATAATACATTCATTTCTTTATTGTATTCCTTTAGAAGCCGTTCGAGTAAATCAATTTCATGAAAGTTATCTACAATAACGCAACCAATATTGTTTTCTATTGCCATGATTAACTCTCGTTCACTTTTGTTATTTCCATGAAAATGAATTTTTTCGACAGGAAAATCTGCTTGTAAAGCTGTATAAAGCTCTCCCTCTGAAACTACATCAATGGAAAGTCCTTCCTGCTTCATTACTTGTAAAATTGCAATCGAAGAAAATGCCTTACTTGCATATGCAACTTCTGCTTTTACACCATGTTTTTTAAATGTATTTACAAAAGAACGACAATGCTTCCGAATTAAACCAACATCATAGACAAACAACGGTGAACCAAATTCTTTAATTAATTCAATTGTATCTAATCCACCAATCATTAAATGGTTTTCTTTATTTATCTCAAAAGGAAAATTTTTTATTGACATGGCAATCCTCCGTATGACTTTTTTGAATAAAAACACTTTACCACACAATATTCTAAAACAAAAGAATTTTTATTATGTGGATAAAAGATAGTTAAACAAAAACACGGCTTATTTGCCGTGTTTTGCAGCTATTATTTTCTATTTCTTTTAACGGGTTGACTATATTCATCTTTTGGATGAACTATACTAGGGCGTCTGTTTAATAAAGGTGTCGGTAACCTTAAAATAAACCGGAATAAAGCATTAGCATTAAATGGAATAAATGGCCATAAATATGGTGTTTTAAATGCATTTAAGCTGATTAAAAATAAAAGGCTAATCGTAACGCCTACGACAAATCCTGGAACACCGAATATAGCCGTCGTTATAACAAGAAAAAGCTTCATAATTTTGTTTGCAACACTCAATTCATAGCTTGGCGTTACATAGGAACCAATCGTACTAATCGCAACATATAAAATTACCTCTGGACTAAATAATCCAACATCTACTGCAATTTGTCCAATTAGCACTGCGGCTACTAGACCTAAAGCTGTAGCTAATGGTGTAGGTGTATGGACTGCGGCCATACGTAGAAATTCTACTCCTATTTCTGCGAAAATAATTTGTAAATAGATAGCCACATTTCCTTCTTCATTCGGACCTATGAATGATAATGATTTAGGTAGTAAGGAAGGATCCATTGTAAAAAGTAGCCAAAGTGGTAATAAATATAACGATGATAAAACAGCTAATAATCTTATCCATCGAATAAAAGTCCCTACCGCTGGAGATTGTCTCATTTCTTCAGCGTGTTCCAGACAATTGAAAAAAGTAGTCGGTAAAATAATAATACTAGGAGAAGTGTCAACATAAATAAGTACATGCCCATCTAATAATTGACGCGCCGCTACATCAGGTCGTTCTGTATATTTAACCATTGGAAATGGGTTCCACTTTCCACCAAGAATAAATTCTTCTAACGTTTTATCAGCCATTGGAATTCCGTCAACATCAATCGCACTAATTTTTTCTTTTGCATACTGTACAAACTCATCATCGGCAACATCCTGTAAGTAACTAATACAAATATCTGTTTTAGAACGCTCCCCAACCTTCATTACTTCATTTCGAAGACGCTCATCTCGAATTCGTCTCCGCGTCAATGCTGTATTCTCGACAATATTTTCTGTAAATCCATCTCGAGAGCCACGTATTACTCGTTCAGTATCTGGCTCATCAGGAGTTCTTCCTGGATAATGACGCACGTCCAATACAAAAGAATAGGAAAGACCATTTACAAAGATAGCGACAAGTCCAGAAAGCACTTGATCAACAACTTCATCCATGGTTTTTACCTTTTCTACTTGTTCATGAACTAAACGATTTTCTATAATTTCTGCCGCTTTCTTTTCTTGTACTTCGTGATCATTTATATTAACTAGTTCTTGCATTAATTGCACAATAATTGAGCTATCTACTAGTCCATTAACATAATAAAGTTGTACTTTCGTTTTTAAAATAACAATTTCTCGCATTCCAAAATCAAACGACTTTCCAAGACCAGCTTTTCTTTTCATGTAAGCTTCTACATTTTCTGTTTTTTGTGGAACGACTGTAGCTTGCACGTTTTATTTCACTCCAATCGATACTATAATCTTTCGAGAATTAACCATTGAAATAATGATCCAATTATTTTTCCAAATACAACGGCCATAACTAACCACAATAGATACCCTTGTATACCAATTCTTTTTGTTAATATCGGAAATACATTTAGTACCTCAGTTAACGCTGCCGCAAGCATTCCATTAAAAACTCCATGCAGTGCACCCCACAAAAGGAGTAATATAATCGATTGCTTTGAAACGATATCTGTAAATGATAAATACGTTCCAAATAAAGCCCCAGCAATAGCACAAATTCCGTACAATTGCACGAGGTGATAATTGTTTGCTAATTGTATTAGCCTTGGAATTACTCCTAACACCGTTAAAAAAGCAACAAAACCAGAACCGACAGCAATCCCACTAGCAAAGCCGATAATGACTTCAGTTAACTTAATGAGGAGAACGGTGTTCATCGATTATGTTTTCGTGATGACCAATATAATTATCAATGGATTGCTGGTAATTAAAAATTTCAACTTCTAACGGACTTGGTTCTTCATTGAATCGCTTATTAAACCAATGATTAAAAAACAAAAGCATTCCTGCTCCTAAACCGAAAGAATATGGAATCTGGAGCCATAACGGATATTTTGTATATTCTCCTGTCAGTAAATAATGAATCCGCTGCTGAACGACCTGCATACTTACATCATAATGAAAGTTCACAATCGTCATCGCTGTTCCAATGAAGAGAATAATCCAAGCAAAGGCTGTAAGTAAGATGGAGGAATGTTTCCGTACTTTATGAACACGAATAACTGTATTTGTTGGTCCAATTAATTGAATCTCAATCTCGTTAAACTGTGTTGTTAAATGTTCGACGATTAGAAAGCTATCAATCACAACAAGATTATTATCTTTTTTTGTAATGCGATATATTGGCATGTTCTCCAACCTTGATTTTAAGTCATGTGATAAAGTTGAAAGATAAGCGATATCCTTTAATCGTATTTCTCGCATTTCTTTTATATCGAGGTTCTTTTTCATCCGTATATAAACAAGCTGCTTCATCACAGTCCCTCCTTTTACATCTGTACTTCCTTCTTATTATTCGTTGATTCCTAAATTTTATAAGTGTTATCTGAAAAATGCTCTATATTAGTTCAATTAATACCAACTGAAAATTGCATTATTATTTATTTCACAAATAAAAAAATCACCACAATTTGTAGTGATTTTAAAGGTTCATCTTTTCTTTCATATCGTGCAATATTTTTTTTTCTAATCGAGAAACTTGTACTTGTGATATTCCAAGACGTTCAGCAACTTCTGATTGTGTTTGATCTTTATAATACCGCAAATATACGATAAGCCTTTCCCGTTCATCTAACCCGCGAATTGCTTCTTGTAGTGAAAGCTTATCAAACCAACTTGATTCATCCTCGGCTATTTGATCTAATAACGTGATTGGATCACCATCATTTTCAAATACCGTTTCGTGAATGGAATGTGGAGCTTTACTTGCTTCTTGAGCATGAACTACTTCTTCTGCAGTTATGTCTAATGCATTGGCGATCTCAGAAACCGTTGGTGATCTTCCTAATTTTTTTGTTAATTCATCTTTTTTTCTACGTACTTTGTTGCCGATTTCTTTCAGTGAACGACTTACTTTGACACTGCCATCATCTCGTAAAAATCGTTGTATTTCTCCGATAATCATTGGAACAGCATAGGTGGAAAAACGTACATCATAAGACAAATCAAATTTATCAATCGATTTGATTAAACCGATACTACCTATTTGGAAGAGATCCTCTGGGTCATATCCTCTATTAAGAAAGCGTTGAACTACTGACCATACCAATCGTACGTTTCGTTCTACCAGAATATCTCGTGCTGCTTTATCTCCATGTTGACTTCGGTAAATAAAGTCTTTTACTTGTGCGTCAGTCAAGGCATCCTTCATATCTTGTTTCACATTAACATCCATAGACAGCTTCCTAATTACGAACCGTTTTACTTTTTAATAACTGTTTTTTCATGTAAACGGTCGTTCCTTTTCCTGTATGGGATACTACCTCAACTGAATCCATGAAATTCTCAATAATTGTAAAACCCATTCCGGATCTTTCAAGCTCTGGTTTCGACGTGTATAACGGTTCTCTTGCCTCGTCGACATTTTCAATACCGATTCCCTCATCACGAATAATTAATTCGATCTCATCTTCATACAACATACAGCTTATCGCCACTTTATGATTTGGCTCATTATTATAGCCATGAATAATTGCATTTGTAACTGCTTCTGAAACGACGGTTTTAATTTCCGTAAGCTCATCCATCGTTGGATCAAGCTGCGCTACAAATGAACCAATGGTCACACGTGCAAAAGATTCATTTTCACTCACACTCGAAAACTCAATATACATTTCGTTTTTCATGAAGCCACCCCCAACGTAGCTAATGCATAATTCTCATTTTCCTCTAATCGAATAATTTTAAAGAGACCCGACATTTCAAACAAACGTTTGATTGAAGGTTCAATAGAGCAAACAATCATTTCTCCACCTAATTGTAAAACCTCCTTATACCGTCCTAAAACCACCCCAAGTCCCGAACTATCCATAAACGTCACAGCTTCTAAATTAAGAATGACATGTTTGATTGCATTTTTATACATCATATCCTTCCAATTTTCTCGTAGAGCTTCTGCTTCATGATGATCTAACTCACCTTGAAGCCTTACAATTAAAACATCTTCTCTCACATGAAATGAATAGGTTAATCCCATTTAATTTCCTCCTTACTTTCCTTTGTAGGTTAAGTTCTTTATTAAATGGGAGAAATCCTGCTTAAAGACAAAAGAAGTAACAATTCGTCTAAAATAGATGAAATTATTTTGCTTTCGACATATCTTGCATTGCTCGTTTTAATAAAGTGAAATAGGAAGCTTTTTCAATTGGCTGTTCGACAACTAGCTCCGATTTCCCAATAATGTCCTTTCCTTTATAAATCGTTAGAAATCCAACAGCATCTCCTTTATTTAAAGGTAATTTAATATTGTTATTGATACTAATAGACGTTGTAATATTATCGATTTCCTCACCCTTCTTATAAAGGATACTTAAGGATTGTGGCGTAATAACTTTAAAATTGCTCTGCTCCGCTTTTAGGAGGTCAAGTCTAGTAATGATTTGTCCTTTTTTAAACAGTTGTTTCGTTTCATAATGGTTAAATGCATAATCAAGCATTTGGGATGTGACCGCATTTCTTTTCTTGATTGTATTTGCTCCCATAACAACAGATATAACACGCATATCTCCTTTTTTTGCTGTAGCAGTTAAGCAATATTTCGCTTCATTTGTATAACCCGTTTTTAATCCATCCACACCAGGATAAAATTTCACAAGCTTATTTGTATTTACTAACCAAAATTCGTTCTCTTGTCCTTTTCGTAAATAATCTTCATAAATAGATGTATACTCTGTAATTGATTCGTATTTAAGAAGCTCCTTTGAGATAATTGCCATATCGAATGCGGTACTATAATGCTCTTCGGCTGGTAGTCCAGATACATTTTGAAACTTCGTATTTTCTAAGCCGAGCTCACTAACCTTTTTATTCATCTTTTCTACAAAGGCTTCCTCACTACCTGCAATTCTTTCTGCTAAAGCAACACTAGCATCATTTCCCGAGGCAATTGCAACTCCTTTTATTAGATCATTAACAGTCATTTCTTCTCCCGCTTCCAAAAATACTTGTGACCCTCCCATTGAAGCTGCATTTTCACTTACCCGAACAACTTCATCTTTTTGGAGTTTTCCTTTCTCTAGTTCTTCCATAATTAATAAAAGGGTCATTATTTTCGTCATACTTGCTGGTGGTAACTGTTCATGCGCATTTTTATCATAAAGCAGTTTTCCTGTATCGCGTTCAATCAAAATTGCTGATTTAACGTCCTCGGCAAAGTTTAACTTACTATAATCCTCATTTGTCTTTTCATTCACTTGTTGGCCATGCACGGGAATGCTTGTGATAACATACATAAAACAGATGATCCAGGTAATTACTGCATACTTTTTCATTGTTTACCCTCCAACACATAATATAAATATAGTGTTGCCATTCAACCTGGCATTTATAACAAAAAAAAACACACATAAAAAATGTGTGTTTTGATTAGCTATCCAGATT
This sequence comes from Virgibacillus sp. MG-45, assembly GCF_036409425.1. Lineage (NCBI taxonomy): Bacteria > Bacillati > Bacillota > Bacilli > Caryophanales > Bacillaceae > Virgibacillus > Virgibacillus sp. MG-45. The sequence continues at coordinate 62,706 of NZ_JAXOFU010000013.1, forward strand.
TTCGATTATTCGGTAACGACATTATAGATTAATGTTGGTGGTGTAACTGTTTCTGTGGAAATATTAATATTGGCATACAGCTTATCCATCACATCTTGTACATCCTCTGAATTGCTGTGAATCGTTAATAAAGCTTCGCCCTCTTGAACAGGATCGCCGACTTTTTTGTGCAACACAATACCAACTGCTAAGTCAATGATTGATTCTTTGGTAGCTCTCCCAGCACCAAGCATCATTGCTGCTGCACCTATTTCATTTGCAACAATCTCTGCAACTGTACCAGATTTTTTAGCTATTAATTCTATTTGATATTTGGCCTGTGGCAATTGTTCGGGGTGATCTACAACCGTTGCATCGCCACCTTGGGAAGCTAAAAATAGCTTAAAGTGTGCGAGTGCCTTCCCATTGCGTAGATTTTCTTCGAGCATTGCTCTTGCATCCTCAATTGTCTTCGCTTTTTGAGCTAGAACAACCATTTGACTACCTAGGGTTAGACAAAGTTCTGTTAAATCATCTGGACCATTTCCTTGGAGTGTATCAATTGCTTCCTTAATCTCTAATGCATTCCCAATAGCTCTTCCTAGTGGTTGGCTCATATCCGAAATAACTGCCATTGTATTCCGACCTACTTTATTGCCAATCGATACCATTGCATGTGCTAATTCCTTCGCATCCGTTTCATTCTTCATAAACGCACCTGCACCCGTTTTAACGTCTAAAACAATGGCATCTGCACCTGCTGCTATTTTTTTACTCATTATAGAGCTAGCAATTAATGGAATAGAACTAACTGTTGCAGTAACATCTCGCAAGCTATATATTTTCTTGTCAGCAGGCGTCAAATTTCCAGATTGACCAATAACAGCAACTTTATTTTTATTTACTAAGTCAATAAATTCATCATTTGAAATTTCCACATGAAAACCAGGAACTGCTTCTAGCTTATCGATAGTTCCTCCTGTGTGTCCAAGTCCTCGTCCACTCATCTTAGCAACTGGAACATCAACAGAAGCTACTAAGGGTGCAAGAATCAATGTCGTTGTATCTCCAACCCCACCTGTTGAATGTTTATCTACTTTAATTCCGTCGATTGCAGATAAATCGATTTTATCACCAGATTCAACCATTGCAGTTGTTAATATTGCCCGTTCCTCTTGATTCATATCCTGCAAATAAATTGCCATTAAAAGCGCACTTACTTGATAATCTGGTATGGAACCATCTGTATACCCATTAACAAAAAATTCAATTTCATCTTTGGTCAGTGCTTTCCCATCTCTTTTTTTCTCAATGATGTCATACATTCTCATTTTTGATCACCTTTTTCATATTAGTTTGGTAAAGACAGAATAATTTTCTTTATAAAGCGCAAGAAATCCTCTCTTACTTTATCTGTCGTTTCAATTACCTCTTGATGAGTTAATGGTTGCTCTAAAATACCAGCTGCCATATTAGAAATACATGAGACTCCAAGCACACGTAAACCAGCATGTGCTGCGATAATAACTTCAGGAACAGTAGACATTCCTACAGCATCGCCACCTAATGTGCGCAACATGTTAATCTCTGCAGGAGTCTCATAGCTAGGTCCTGTATTTCCAACATAAACCCCCTGACGTACGTCTAATTTAAGATTCTGTGCACAGTCTAAAGCAATTTGGATATATTCCTTATCATAAACAGATGACATATCTGGGAATCGAACGCCAAACTCATCGTCATTTGGTCCGATTAATGGATTTGTACCCATGTTATTAATATGGTCAGTAATAATCATTAAGTCGCCAGGTTCAAATGCTTTATTAATTCCTCCCGCAGCATTTGTGACGATGATCGTTTCAATCCCGAGAAGTTTCATGATTCGAACCGGGAAAGTCACTTGCTCCATACTATATCCTTCATAAAAATGAAATCGTCCTTGCATTGCGATCACTTGTTTTCCATTTAACTCTCCTACTACAAGCTGTCCCTTATGTCCTGACACAGTAGAAACCGGGAAATGCGGTATTTCCGTATAAGGAATCGTAACTGGATGCTCTATTTCATCAGCTAGTACTCCTAAACCTGATCCTAATATTAAACCTATTGTCGGTGTCTCCTTTAAATGAGACTGAATAAATGCACTTGCTTCTTTTAATGCAGCATGTTTCATTTTAAATTCCCCCTTACCTCTTATTTAATTTCTGATAAAAAGCTTGTGCCATGATTTGGTTGTTGAATCGCAAAATTATCAGCTATGGTAGCTCCGATATCTGCAAATGTTTTTCGGATTGGAAGCTGTCTGCCAACATCAATTGATGTATGATAAATGAGTAATGGCACATATTCTCGTGTATGATCCGTTCCATGGTGAACAGGATCATTACCATGGTCTGCAGTAATGATTAATAAATCATCATCCGTTAGCTTCTCAAAAACTTCTGGAAGTCTTGCATCATATGCTTCTAACGCTTTTCCATAGCCAATTGGATCTCGACGATGCCCATACTTGGCATCGAAATCAACTAAGTTAAGAAAGCTGATGCCTGTAAAATCTTTATCCATTGATTGAATAAGCTTCGTCATTCCATCTTCATTATCTACCGTTCTTATTGCTTCCGTTACACCTTCTCCATCATAAATATCAGAGATTTTTCCTAAAGCAATCACATCGTGCTTATTGTCTTTTAATTCATTCATCACCGTTCTGCCAAAGGGCTTTAACGCATAATCATGACGGTTTGAAGTTCTTTCAAATGCTCCTGGCTTCCCAACAAAAGGACGAGCAATCACTCTGCCTACCATGTATTTTTCATCTAATGTAAGCTCGCGAGCTATTTCACAAATTCGATAAAGCTCCTCTAATGGTACAACTTCTTCATGTGCTGCAATTTGTAAAACCGAATCAGCAGAAGTATAAACAATGAGTGCACCTGTTTTCATGTGCTCCTCACCGAGTTCATCGAGAATAGCAGTACCTGAAGCAGGCTTATTTCCAATAATAGCTCTACCGGTTTTACTTTCCAATTCATTTATTAACTCAGCAGGAAATCCATCCGGAAACGTCTGAAATGGTTTTTGAATGTTTAGCCCCATAATTTCCCAATGACCAGTCATTGTATCCTTCCCGTTTGAAGCCTCTTCCATTTTCGTAAAGTGAGCTAAAGGAGTTGATTGCTTTTCAACACCTTTAATTTCGCGAATATTACTAAGACCAAGCTTTGCCATATTAGGCATATTCAAGCCACCCATTTGCTCCGCAATATGTCCTAATGTATCTGCACCGACATCGTTAAATTTAGCAGCATCTGGTGCCTCACCAATTCCTACTGAATCCATTACAACTAAGAATACACGTTTAAAGTTTTTCATTCAATTTCCCTCCTATATATGATTTACCCAAATAATCAATTCATATTCGATTAAGAAGTATGATGTCAGACAACTTTATGTAAAAATATTATGCTCTTGGATGAAACGCTTTGTATACATCCTTTAATCTAGCTTTTGTTACATGCGTATAAATTTGCGTAGTAGCGATATCAGCATGTCCCAACATCTCTTGCACTGCTCTTAAATCTGCACCGTTTTCCAATAAGTGTGTGGCAAATGAATGTCTCAACATATGTGGTGTGATCTTTTTATTAATATTGGCCTGAAGTGCGATTTGGTTCAATATTTTCCAAAAACCTTGCCTTGACATCGCTCTACCATGATGATTAACAAATAAAGCGTTTTCTTCAGCACTATTTTTAACGAGCTTACCTCGTACTTCTTCTAAATATTGCTGTAAAGCTGCGGCGGCAGCATCGCCAATTGGTACAATGCGCTCCTTTGAGCCCTTTCCAACACAACGTACAAAACCCATCATTAAATGAAGATCACTCATTTTTAATGAAATTAACTCAGAAACTCGTAAACCAGTAGCATAAAGAAGTTCAATCATCGCCTTGTTACGAATCGCTAATGGTGAATCTAGTTTCAACTCAAGAAGTGCATCTACTTCCTGCAAGGATAATACATTTGGTAGTCTTCGTTCCTTCCGAGGTGTTTCAATGTGAAGACTGGCATCATGGTCCACCAGACTTTCACGTACTAAAAATTGATGAAACAAGCGAATGGATGATGTTGTTCGTGCCAGCGTTGCGGCAGATTTCCCTTCATACTTTAGCTTGTAGAGAAAACCAAGTATGTCCTTTCGACCAACAGCATTCCAATCCGTTACATGAACGGTTTCACTAATATAACGCTGATAATTTGATAAGTCTCTTTTATAGGAAGAAAGGGTATTGTCTGCAAGTCCTCTTTCAATTAATAAATAGTGAAAAAAATCATCATACGCATGTTTTAGCATATCTGTTACTCTCCAAACCGAAAAAAGACATTGTATTTATCCTTTACGTTTTCATTCTCATTAAAAACTTTAACAGATGGTCCTTCTGGTGTGTCGTATCTATGAAACTGTTCATACTCTGAGTGCATAATACGTAAACCGAAATAGAATAAAAACGTACATGCAATAAATAAAACAAAGACTTTAATTACATCCCAAAGCATATATTTCATCCAACAAATCTCCTCATAATAAAATTATTATTAAAAGATATGCCAAAAAAGACAAGCTTTATACATACAATGGGAAAACAATCTGAAAATCTTGTTTATTTATACCTTATACTCTTAAAATATCGTATTTCATTCATTTTGTAAATAAAATGCACATCCACTTCTAACTTGTTCTAAATGTTTTCACATTTAATAAAAATTGCCTTTTCAAATATAAAAAGGCAAGCGTATCACTTATTAAGATTTTACTGTCGCTTTTTGACATTGTTTGCATATTCCATGAAAGGTTAAGCGATGATCTTTAACCTGAAATCCCCAATGGTTTTCAATGATTTTTTCCACATCGCCTAGCAAGTCATCAACAACTTCTTCAACCGAACCACATTCAATACATACTAAATGATGATGAAAATGCTCCGCGCCTTCCTTACGTAAATCATATCGAGAAACACCGTCACCAAAGTTTATCTTATCTACTATCTTTAGTTCAGATAATAATTCTAATGTGCGATATACTGTTGCTAGCCCAATTTCTGGTGCTTTTTCCTTAACTAATAAATAAATATCCTCCGCACTTAAATGATCTTCTTCTCTTTCCAGCAACACTCTTACTGTTGCTTCTCGTTGCGGAGTTAGCTTGTAGCTTTGCGCGTGGAGCTGCTTTTTTATCCGATCTATTCGATGTTCCATGGCAGGTTCCCTCCTCATATCCCATCTTTATTATATGCACTCCTAATTAAAGTGTCAAAATAAAATGGATACAACAAACAAATGATAATAATTATTATTATATAATCATTATTATAGACAAATGATGTTTTATAGTATTCTCATTTAGAAAAATACGACTGAATAAAAGAACTCATTGCTTCATTAGCTACAAACGCTTCTAATGCCCCTGCGCACATTGCGAAAATGAATAAACCTAAATATACAGAAAGATATTTCCCGAAAGGCTGTAGGACAGGCTCTGTTACTCTTCTTGAAAATAATTTATTTAATAAAATTAGCGAAAATATCATCGATAGACTTCCAGCTATAATGTACACAGGAATAATAATAAAGTTTTGTGGCGCAATCGAAAAAGATGCAAGTAAAAATCCTTCCATACCAAGCTGATTCACAAGAAAGCCAACAGTAAATCCGACAACAAGGCCTTTAATAAATAACAAAATCCATACAATGGGAAGTCCAATAATGGATAGACCTAGAATGAAAAGCAGGAGTAAGTATTTTGCATGATATAAAAAGCTGTTCTTAAAAACTTCACTACTAGAAATTTGACTTTCAGATGCAATTTGACCAAAAAACTTTTCGAGATAAAAGAAAAGCTCTTGTTTTTGAATGACATTCATACTATTTACAATGACCGCTCCAAAAATAACGCCAGTTACAAATAAAATTATCATAAAAACATAAATGGTTGCGTGTTCTCTAAAATGATTTAGTAATTGTCCTTTGCTTGAGTACATGTGGAATTCCTCCATTCGATAAGCTGCTTTCATATAAAACTATGAAGGAATTCCGTTAAAAATACCTTGTATCTATTATTTTTTCGACGGACTACTATTCTTCAGGTAATAATGAGCCGTATTTCCCTCCCCCGCCAGCCTTTATCTTAATTTCTCCTTCTCTCATTTTACATATCAATGTTGCTAGTTTTTCACCTACTACTGATAGAAGCGCTTCATAGGAGGCGTGGTGAAGAACAAACATTTCTGTTCCAAATTTGTTTAGTAATTTTTCATGCGTTTTTGGTCCTAAACCTGGCAAATACTCTAATGGAACTTGATATAAATAAGTCGGGCGTTCATTAAGTGAACCTGCTCCTGACTTTAATTCTTGAATTCGGTCGTAAACCCCTTTTATTACTTTGTTCGAATGACAACTCGGACATTGATCTAATTTGGGTGTCAATGGTAGACTACAATCATCGCAAACCGTTGTGTAATATTTACCTAATTGAGGATTCATACCATAATTTTTCATGATGCTTCTTCCATCTATGTGATGGAGAGCCCATTGAAATTCTTTAAAAGACGGTTGCTCCAATACCATTTCTTGATACTCTCGGGCAATTTTCGGGAGTGAATGTGCATCTGAATTCGTCAAATATGTATATCGATGTAATTCTTCAATTTGATCAGCCATTCCCATATCTGCACTTAAACCTAATTCAATTCCATCAATTAGATCAGGATCAAATACTTCTGTTAATGAGCTTTTTACTCCTTTGCCATACAAGCTTTTAAAAGGGGTGAAAACGTGGGCTGGAATAAAGATACCAGCAAGCTCTTTTACTTTATATTGTAATTCTTTGGCTGTTCCATAATAACGCTGGGTGCTTAATGTAATATTTTTCATTCTCCCTGTTAACCAGGCTGAAAACAATTCTAGATTTTCTAATGTGGGAAAGTAACATAAAACATGGATCGGTCCTTGGCAGGCGTTATCATATACTTCAATTTCTGAACCAAGTATTAACGTAACCTCTTCAAAACGAATCCCGCCATCTGGAAGCTCGCATGCCTGCTTTTTTTCTATTAGCTGCTTTATTTCCAGCTGTACATTGGGAGATTGACAATCAATGATCCCGATCATATTTATTCCTTTATTTCGACTAGATTCCTTTAAAATATTTGTCACCGTTAATGTTTTTGCTCCAGTGATTTTTACTGGCTTATCGAATATATCTCGTCCTATATGAATATGCATATCTGCAAAATACGTTTCTAACATGATTACAACCCCAAACTATCTAAATATAAGATTGAATAATTCGTTTTCGCATCCTGAATTTCTTGATTGTACACAAGCTGCTTTGCTTCATCTAGTGTAAGTTCTAATAATTCTACAAACTCATCATCATCACCAGCAGGTGGTGTTTCTAATTTTGATAGTTGATCCGTCAAATAAATATACATATGTTCATCCGCAAAACCAGGTGATGTATAAAATGAATCAACGAATCGAAGCTCATTTGTTGTATAGCCTGTTTCTTCTTCTAATTCACGTATCGCTGTTCTCTCTGGTTTTTCCCCTTTTTCTAATTTGCCAGCTGGAATCTCAATTAATGTTTTTTCTAAGGCTTTTCGATATTGTTTAACGAAAACAATCTTTTTGTCCCTTGTGATGGCGATAACACCTACTGCACCTGGGTGCTTAATAAGTTCACGTGAAGCTGTTTTGCCATTCGGAAGTAAGACTTCATCTACTTGAAGCTCTACTACATTTCCTTTAAAAATGGCTTTGCTATTTATCGTTTTTTCTTCAAAGTTTTTCATTTAGAGCCATCCCTTCAAAATATATAAAACTAGATATGTTAGTGGTTATTATAGATGGTGCTTCCATTTTAGCATAAATTCTACTCATGAAAGTTATGTAATAGTTGTACTTTGTTCTTTTCCTTTTTAAAATAATGGTAATGAGATGAAAGGTGGAATAAAATGCGAAAAAACAGACTTGGTAAATCAGACATTGAAATGTCAGCATTAACGCTCGGGTGTATGTCACTAGGAACGAATAAACAGCATGCAAAAGCAATGATTGATCGCGCAATTGATGCGGGAATCAATCATTTAGATACAGCTGATCTTTATGATTTTGGTTGGAATGAGGAAATAGTTGGCGATGCCATTCAAGACAAAAGACATCAAATCGTTTTATCAACAAAGGTTGGCAATCATTTTAATCAAAAAAATAAAGAATGGTACTGGGATCCTTCAAAGCAATATATCAAAAACGCAGTGAAAAATAGTCTTAAACGTCTTCAAACTGATTATCTTGATTTTTGTATGCTTCATGGTGGAACAATTGAGGATCCAATTGATGAAACAATTGAAGCATTTGAATCATTGAAACAAGCAGGCTATATTCGAGCTTACGGGATCTCTTCTATTCGTCCGAATGTCATTCATGAATATGTGAAACGGTCGAATATCGACGGAGTGATGATGCAGTATAGCTTATTAGATCGACGTCCAGAGGAAGAAATACTTGATCTTCTTCACAAAAACCACATAAGTGTGTTAGCAAGAGGTCCACTTGCAAAAGGAATACTAAGTAAACATGGCAGTGCACAGATAGAAAAGAAAGCTAGTAACGGTTATTTAGATTATTCAATGTCGGAGCTAACTGCCTTATTTGAGCGATTAAAATCGCTTGTGGATGCCAACGGTTCATCTATACATGAAATAGCATTAACTTACCCGCTTCTACATCCGGCAGTTGTAACAACTGTTTTTGGTGCAAGCAGCATAAATCAGCTAGAAGAGGCTATTGAGATTGATGTACAGACACCAATTTATAAAGATTTATACAATAACCTGCAACAAATAACTCGATTAAATACATATACGAATCATCGAATTTACTAGGCTGAGCGAAAAGGATTTTTCATTCGATAAATCCGAACGAAATATAAGTTACCGTGGAGTAAATGAAGAGAATCCTTGAAAAGAAAATTGTGCGATATGTCGCTACTAAAGCATTCCTTGTCCTTGGAACGGCGCGAACCTCAACTAACTAGGGCTAGAAATTACGCTTTTCCAAGTTAGTTGAGGCTGTGGCCAGGGAAAAGAAAATACTGCAAAATACTAGTTTGATACAATTACGCTTGTTATGTCTTATCCCCATTTTTTTAATCATTTTTATTTTTGATGAAACTGTTTGTGCAATAATGTTTCCATAATATTAGGGAACAAATAATGTAATTTACTTCCTAGCTCCATCCAATATGGCATATTAATTTCCCGTTTGTTTGTAAATAAACGATTGACAATTTTTATTGCTACTTGTTCTGGGTCAAGCATATATTTTTCTATATTTTTCACATATGTTCCTTCTGGATCCGCTACTGCAAAGAAATTTGTTCGAACCGGACCTAGATTTACGGCTGTTACCTTAATTGGATCCTTGGAAAGCTCCAAGCGTAACGCATTTGTATAACCTAAGATGGCATGCTTAGAGGCTGCGTAGTATGAAGCCTTCGGAGTGGCGAGCTTTGCTGCTTGTGAAGCAACCGTAATAAAATGCCCCTCTTTTCTTGCTAGAAAATGTGGTAAAAGAAGTCTAGTCAAATGCATTACCGCAAAGGTGTTTAATTGAAACATCCGTTCAACCTGTTTCCACTCCATCTCTTTAATATATTGAAAAAAACCGATTCCAGCATTGTTAATTAAAGCATGAATCGTTTGCTGCTCTTCTATAATTGTATAAACAATTGCTTCAATTGCTCCTTCATCCTCTAAATCAGCTTCATAACAATAACTCTGAATCCCATATGTAGTTTTTATCTGTTCCATTTCTAACTGCATTTTATCCATTGAACGGGAAATCATAATCGGAACACCACCGTTCGCGGCGATTTTCCATGCGATTTCCTTTCCAAGCCCACTAGAGGCACCTGTTACAATAATCTTCTTATCCTTAATTCGTTTGTTCATAATAAATGAATACCCCGTCTTTCATTCTTTTTTTAATTAGCTTTTTTTCCTCTAAATAATCTAATTGTCCGATTGTTTCAGACATCGTCAAATCAAGTTGCCGCTCATATTGATGAGGAAATAACTGCTGGCATAATTGGAAGGCAGAGCTTGGATGACTCCTTACCATAGAAAGCACCTTTAAAGCTCGCTCTTCCTGCTTTTTAAGTCTATCTTTTATAATGGGAGCGGGCTCTGTAAATATCTTTCCATGTCCTGGAAGAACCTGATTAATATCCATGCGCAAGCATTTTTCTAAATTCTGTCGATATTGGAGCAACGGTTTTGGTCTCTCCTTTTGATTAATCGGCGGTTCCAATAATGGATTGGATGAAATATGATATAGCAAATGATCTCCACCAATGAACGTACCGTCTTTTTCTCGATAAAAAGATAGGTGAGATTGTGCATGTCCAGCAGTATTTACTGTCACCCAATCCTCGTGTCCTGGAAGAAGATCTCCTTCCCCTAAAGTTTTCGTTAGCTTTCCTTTTCCAGCATAGGATAGTGGCTTCCGAAGTTGATCAAGGTATGGATAAAAATGCGCTGGTACACCAGAGCTAATAAAGAGTTCCCTAAAAAATTGTTCATAGGATTGGAGAAAAGCTTCATCTCGAGTTAGCCATGCATCGACCTTCTGATCAGCAACAAGATGCTGAAGACGAGGAAACGCTTCAATTAAACCAATATGATCAGGATGATGATGCGTTAAAATAATTTGTTCAATATCCTCCAGTCCGTATCCGAGTGCATGTAATTGTTCAGTCATGGCTTTTTTTGCCTCAACCGTTTTGATACCCGCATCAATTAAGGTTAGTGTATCTCCTTTTAGTAAATATACATGTGTGTCACCCACTGAAAAAGGTGTTGGTATCGTTAGTTGGTGAATAGAATTTATATGAAATGTCATGTGCATCCCTCCGGAAGTGAATCATCATTCATTATCTTATAGTTTACCTTCATTCATGTCATTTGTCATTGTTCAATTTGACACCGAATGAATTGACTTTATAAGTAAAATAAAACACAATCAAACCAAGAGGTGAAACCATGAAAACTGAAATTATTGCCCATCGAGGTGCAAGTAGAATTGCACCAGAAAATACGATGCCCGCCTTTGAGCTTGCTTATGATATGGGTGCAGAAGGTATAGAAGTAGATGTTCAGCTGACGAAGGACAATGTTCCTGTTCTTATCCATGATGAAAATGTAAAACGAACTACGAATGGACGTGGCTTTATTAAAGACATGACATGGGATACAGTGACATCACTCGATGCAGGAGCTTGGTTTTCTCGCACCTATACTGGAACACAAATTGTAAGCTTAGAGGAATTTTTACGATGGGCTAAAAACAAGCAGTTAACTTTAAATATAGAATTAAAAAATAATAAAATAGATTATAAGCATATCGAGAATATTGTATATGAAATGCTAGCACACTATCAATTGCTTGCAAATAGTACCATTTCTACTTTTAATCCTAATAGTGTAGAAAGAATGAAACAATTTCAACATAAGGTAGGCGTCGCCTTACTTGCTTCAAGGAAATGTGGCAATCTTGTTAAGACGGCTGCTAGCATAGGAGCAAATGCATTACATGTAAAATACCGCTTACTCAATCAGAACTTAGTAAAAGCTTGTCATGCGAAAGGAATGCCACTACGCGTGTATACTATTAATAGCACAAGAAGAATGCATGCTGCTTTTAAAGCGGAAGCGGATGGGATTTTTACAGATGTTCCTGATAAAGCAATAGCCTTCCGAAAGGTATATAATAAGCATAAATAAAATGCGAAAAGATTTAAATATGAAGGAGGAATTTGATGCCCTCGCTTTTTTCACCCATTCAATTTAAGGATATAACACTTAAAAATCGAATTGTCATGTCACCAATGTGTATGTATGCATCTCAGGATGAAACTGGTAAAATCACCCCTTTTCATATGACACATTATATTTCGAGAGCAGTTGGTCAGGTAGGATTAATAATGGTAGAAGCTACAGCAGTTCTTCCAGAAGGACGCATTTCTGCAAATGATTTAGGGATTTGGAATGATGTGCACATTGATGGACTAAAGACTTTAAATGATGAGCTTCATTCCTATGGTGCGAAGACAGCTATTCAGCTTGGTCACGCTGGAAGAAAGGCAGTTCTCCAATCAAACGCCTATGCGCCCTCCCCTCTTTCATTTGATGAAACATCAAAGATGCCAGTTGCAATGGAACAGGGAGATATTAATCGAACAGTATTAGCATTTAAAGAAGGTGCAAAACGCGCGAAAGCTGCTGGGTTTGACATAATCGAAATTCATGCCGCCCATGGCTATTTAATTAACCAATTCCTTTCACCATTAACAAACATACGAACAGATAGGTATGGTGGATCGATTCAAAATCGTTATCGGTTTTTAAAAGAAATCATAGAAGCAATAAAAACCGTCTGGAATGGACCAGTGTTTGTTCGCATTTCAGCGAATGAATACGATGAGAAAGGAAATACAATTGAGGATATACTGTACATTGCTAAGCAAATGAAATCTGCTGGAGTTGATTTAATCGATTGTAGTTCAGGTGGTGTGGTTCCTGCCGCTATTTCTTCCTACCCAGGCTATCAAGTAACATATAGTGAAACTATTAAAAACAACCTTTCGATTTCTACAGGGGCAGTAGGATTAATTACTTCAGGAGTACAGGCTGAGGAAATTATTCAAAATAAGCGAGCAGATCTTGTATTTATTGGAAGAGCACTGTTAAGAAATCCATATTGGCCAAAACAAGTCGCAGATGAATTAAATATTTCTATACCTGCACCTTTAAGTTACAAAAGAGGATGGAAATAACTGCTTTTAGGAGAGATAATATGAAAATTATTTTTTTAGGAACTGGTGCAGGGATTCCTTCCAAGGAACGAAATGTCACTTCCATTGCACTTCATATGGCACAGGAATTAAATAGTACGTGGTTATTCGACTGTGGCGAAGGAACACAGCATCAAATACTCTGTACATCTATCAAGCCAGGGAAAATTAATAAAGTATTCATTACACACTTACATGGAGACCATATTTTTGGGTTGCCAGGATTTCTTAGCTCTCGTTCCTTTCAAGGTGGGAAGGATGAATTGCAACTGTTTGGTCCCCCAGGGATTAAACAATATATTGAAACAAGCCTACAGCTCAGTGAAAGTCATTTGACATATCCATTAACAATCGTGGAAATAGAAGAAGGGAAAATTTATGAAGATGCGAATGTAACTGTTTTTGCAAAGAAACTAGAACACGGTATTCCAAGCTATGGTTTTCGTATCGAAGAAAAAGACAAGCTAGGAGAATTACAAGTTGATAAGTTAATGGAGATTGGTATTCCCCCTGGTCCCATATACCAGAAAATTAAAAACAATGATGTGACAATTGCTCCTGATGGACAAGAACTGCACCGACATCAGTTTCTTGGTCCAAATAAGCCTGGTAGAGTCATAACTATTTTAGGAGATACTCGATTTAATAAAGCATTTCAATCTTTTATAAGAAACTCGGATTTACTCGTCCATGAAGCAACCTTTAGTGAGGAACAGGTGCTATTAGCAAAAAATTATTACCATTCTACGACAGCACAGGCTGCGCAAACAGCAAAGGATGCTGGCGTCAAAAAACTCATATTAACCCATATATCTTCCCGATTTCAAAAGGAGGATTATCCAAGGTTATTGGATGAAGCAAAAGCTATCTTTCCAAACACAGAGATTGCCTCTGATTTCTTAATGCTCGATATCCCATTAATTAAAGGAGTGGATGAGATTGATTAAAATAGCTGAACTTGTTCAAAACCAAAGACAGTTTTTCTTTACGAACCAAACAAAGGATTATTCGTTTCGGATTAACCAGCTAGATAATTTAAAGCAAATGCTTAAAACATACGAACGTGACATATACAACGCATTAAAAGCAGATTTAAACAAATCCGAGCACGAATCGTTGACAACCGAAATTGGTTTACTTTACAGCGAAATTGATTTTGCGAAAAAAAATCTTAAGAAATGGATGGCACCTGATAAAGTAGAACGCCCAATTACACACCAAGGAACAACAAATTGGATATACAAAGACCCATATGGTGTTACTTTAATCATCTCTCCATGGAATTACCCTATTCAATTAGCAATCGCCCCTGCTATTGGAGCTATTGCTGCTGGTAATACCGTTATTCTTAAACCGTCGGAATTAACACCAGCAACATCAACATTATTGGCGCAAATGGTCAGTCACTTCTTTGAAGCTTCCTTTTTTACTGTTGTAGAAGGAGACAAAGAGACGAGTCAGATGCTTTTAAAACAGCGCTTCGATTATATATTTTTCACAGGAAGTACAGCTATTGGTAAGGTTGTCATGGAAGAAGCTAGTAAACACCTTACTCCAGTAACACTAGAATTAGGAGGTAAAAGTCCAGCGATTGTAGATAAAGATGCAAACCTTGAGCTTGCAGCAAAACGAATTGTATGGGGCAAATTTACTAATGCAGGTCAAACCTGTGTTGCACCTGATTTTCTTTATGTTCATAGACAAGTAAAGAAAAAGCTACTAAAGCAAATCCGCAAGTATGTTAGAGAGCTTTATGGTAAATCCCCTCTCGAAAACAAACAATATGTACGTATTGTATCGAAACGACATTTCAAGCGTTTATGTAGCTTTTTAGAGGATGGTCAAATTGTTATTGGCGGAAAGAGCGATAAAACAAGTCTACAAATCGAACCAACTGTTTTAGAGGGTATAACTTGGGAAGATTCAATTATGCAGGAAGAAATATTTGGTCCATTACTCCCTATCCTTCCTTTTGATCATATTGATGAAGTAGTTGCAGAGCTGCAGCAAAAAGAAAAGCCGTTAGCACTTTATTATTTTGGCAACAAAAAAAGAAAACAGGATTCGATTGTTTCGCAACTTTCCTTTGGCGGTGGGTGTATGAACGATACATTGTATCATCTTGCAAACCCGCATCTCCCCTTTGGTGGTGTTGGTTCAAGTGGGATGGGCGCTTATCACGGAAAATATAGCTTTGATACATTTACCCATCAAAAAAGCGTCATGAAACAAACAACATCATTTGATTTACCCTTTCGCTATCCTGGTGGAAAAATTACAAGTGCCATTATAAAAAGATTTTTCTAAAATTCGACCGTTTACGGACAAGCTAGGCTCTAGGATATTATTATTTCTTATAATCATCTAAAAAGTCCTTTTGAAAGCTTGTCCGTGGTTCATTTTCTTGCTTTTCTTCGGTTAGCACTTTAAATGGATTTTCACCATATTTCTTCGTAAGCTTCTCGATTACAGCACTAATCTTTTCTTTGCCTTCTTCCTTTTCGTACGAAAAGATATCGAGCTGTTGCGCGATATTTTTCTTTTCTTCTACATCCTGTAATGTAATACCTAACAAACGAATAGGCTCTCCATTCCAGTGTGATTGCAACATTTCAAGTGCAATGGAAACAATCTCGTTTTTACTATCAATATATTCATAGAGTTTCTTGCTACGCGTGATCGTTTTGCGATCATGATAGCGGATTGTTAGCTGCAGGCTAAGAGCAGCAGCTTGCTTGCGCTTTATTCGTTTTTCAACATTATCGGCCAAAACTTGAATCAATTGTTTTAATTCACGTTCGTTTACTGTATCTTCTGGCAGTGTTTGTGAGCTTCCAATACTTTTAAATTCATTCACAGCTTCAGGATCTACAGGGCTTGGATCAATTCCATTTGCTCTATTTTTCAAGCGTTCTCCATTTATTCCTAGTAGACGCTTTAAAACATAACTATCTGTAGCAGCAAGATCCCCTATAGTTAGTATGTCAAGCTTGCGTAGCTTTTCTGCCGTCTTCGTTCCAACTCCATACATTTCTTCAATTGCGAGTGGCCATAATAGCGTTGGGATATCTCTTTTTCTCAATATCGTGATTCCCATTGGCTTTTTCATGTCTGAAGCCATTTTTGCTAAAAATTTATTTGGCGCGATACCAATACTACATGGTAAATGTAAGTTACGTTGAATATCTGCTTGGAGTTTTTTTGCAATTTCAATAGGATTACCTTCTACCTCCGTAACATCCAAATAGCCTTCATCAATGGATACTGGTTGAATATATGGGGTAATCTCTGCAAGCATCTTAAATATTTGACGCGAAGCTTGCCGATATCGATTGAAGTTAGGGCGCATGATAATAAGATTTGGGCAAAGCTGCTTCGCTTTCCACAATGGCATTGTTGTTTTTACACCTTTCGCACGTGCTTCATAGCTACTCGTAACAATAATCCCTTTTCGTTCTTCTGGATTACCTGCAATGGCTAGTGCTTTCCCTTTAAGAGCAGGGTCGTAAGCCATTTCGACAGAGGCATAAAAACAATTCATATCAAGATGAAAAATTACTCTAGCTTTATTTTGCTTCTGCTCATTCATGCAATTACTTCCTTTTCAGAACAATTGTTTGCATCTATTATAGCACATTGGTTAGCTTCCGATAAAATGGAAGCGCTCGTTCCTATCAACTTTCAATAAAACAAGGCTACGCTCATATGAGAATAGCTAATTTAACTTCATTTCCCCTACTTCTAGTAACTATCCGCCCGTAAAACGGGCGGTTTTAGTTTCGCCCTATAAGGGCACT
>NZ_JAXOFU010000014.1:0-71268 GCF_036409425.1 Virgibacillus sp. MG-45
CTCTACAAGTTGAATTCTCACACAGGCAGAGCCTGTGGTTTTAAAACCAGTAAATGAAAAAACAATCTAGCTAAGAGCTACATTGTTTTAGCGAAATCTATGATTACTTTGAGGCATTAATTTGAATTTGACTAAACACTGTCGGGATATAATATTTACTATACATCGCTGGATATTTATCACTTATATATACACTCTCTATGAATAGATCACATTGTTCGCCTTTAAATAAATTATATTTTTGTGTAGTTGGATTACCAGCAACAGAATGCTTTATCGTTATAGTCGATGAATTTACATAGTCATATATTTTTTGCTCCAGCATGTTTTTTAATTGGGTATTATCCTGTAAGTCAATTTGGAGCTCAGTTACAGCTTCAATTGGCAACATAGACAGCGCATATCCAATTACATTATTCCCGCTTTTATACCAACGATCACAATATACAACAGCAGAAGTCTCTCGTTGCAACACTTCTAGCGCATAATCACTCGCCATTTCAATTCTAAAATTCAATTCTATCGCAGTAATTTCTTCTGTACAGCATTTATAGACAGGATTACCGACCTTCTCGAGACCGATGGTTTGGCGATTACAGTGCGTTTTCAAGATGAAGTTACCTTTACCATGGATGTTCTTAATTAGTCCGTCATCCTGTAACAAAGCAAGCGCCTGCCTTAATGTCATTCGACTAACGCCAAACATCTTAGCTAAATCAGGCTCAGATGGAAGTCTACTTTCAGGAGGAAATGTACCATCCATAATGAGCTTATAAAGCTTATCATATATTTTTGTATATAACGGTTTCTTTGATTGATGTACTGCGTCTAAATTAAATTTCATTATCTCACTTCCAATTTCCTGTCAGCTTACCTTCATCACTTCATACTATTATAACATGTTCTATCGCTAACCTTAATTTTGGAGGTATTGGGCGCTTCAAAAAAGGAGACGAGAACATGACTCGACTCCTTTTCATACATTTATCTTGGCGGACGGTTTTGCCGATATTTTTTATCATCTTTCATCGCATTCAACTCTTCTTTACTTTTGTTTTTCTTCTTCTTTCCTTTACTCACTGACCATCCCTCCTTTTTCCATATTGTTCACTAGTTGTGGCGAAACATGTGGCATTCAATGAATAATTTTTTACACAACCATGCAAAATAGTGCTAACTATAAAACGAGGAGGGAAAGAGATTGTCGGAAGAAAACAAAAATCGAAACAAGGATAAAAACAAACAAAATAATAAAAACAAGCATAACAAGCAGCTGGGTCATGATGTGGAATTTTCCAATGACAGTGAGTTTCTAAATTTAGATAACAAAAAGAACAAACGCAAACGAACATAAAGCAGACTGATATTTATTCGCATCAACATTTAAAAAGATCTGTGCTGATTGGTACGCCTGCACAGATCTTTCTTTATTATTTAACAAGAAAACGCGTTTCGCTTGCACCTTCTTTTAATTTTTTCACCTCTAACACAGCTGGGAAAATGGTTTTCAACTCTTGTACGTGAGAAATAACCCCAATCATACGTCCCGACTGCTGCAAATCAACCAGTGTATCGATTGCCTTATTTAACGATTCCTCATCCAATGTACCAAAGCCTTCATCAATAAACATCGTTTCAATAGAAATACTTCCTTGAAAGCTTTGAATAACATCTGCCATCCCTAATGCTAAACAAAGAGAGGCATTAAATTTCTCACCACCAGATAATGTCTTCACATCTCTTGTCTGGCCAGTATATACATCATAAACATCCAATGCGAGACCACTTTGGCGACCATGGGATTCCTGACGATCACTTCGCGTTAAAGAATATTGTCCATTCGATAAACCCTTTAATCGTTGATTGGCGGCAGAAATAATTTGCTCTAAATATTCAATTTGCAAATATCTTTCAAAGGATACCTTCTGTGGATTTTGTCCTCGAATCAGGTCATATAAGTCAATAACAAGGCTCAATTCTTTTTCCTGTTTATTTACTGCTTCATCTGCTTCACTTATCATTGTTATTAAGCGTTTTGCTTCTTGTAAATGATCTTCACTTTGATTCCATTGATTCAAGGCGGTTTCAAAGGCCTTCTTCAGCTGTTCTACTTGCAGCTCTAACGCAGACAAATCTACACGTTGTTTATCCTTCAGCTCTGCTTGCAGCTCTTGAACTTGTTCCTTCACTGTTGCAAGCTGCTGCTTGTACATCTCAATCTGTTCCTTTAAATGCTGGCGAGTTGCCTCATCCAGCTTTGCCTCAAAATACGCTTCCTCTGATGGAAAGCCGGATTTTTCAATTTCTTGCGTGAATTGAAGAACGACTTGCCGATGCTTTATTTTTGTCTCCTCAAGCTGTTTTTCTGCATTCGAGAGATTCGTTTTTGCTTTCGTTAGCTCATTGTTAGCATAGTTTAATTGCTCCTGAGCTTTTGTCCAAGCTACTTCCAATTGTGCTTGTTTCATTTCTGTTTCACGAATCCGCTCCTGTAAAATAGACAGATTCTGATATTCTTCTGGAATCGGTTTTAAGCGTTCTTCATAAACAGCATACGCTGTCTCATATTTTTTTGTTAACTGGTGATAAAAAGTGAGCTGTTCTTCTTTTGCTGCTTCCAGTTGTTTTAATGCTGCTTGAGCTTTTTCTTGTGTAGACTTTAATTCCACTAGCTGTTGTTTGCCTTTTTCTAGCTCATCCACTTCTTCTTTTAACTTCTTCCCTTTTAAGACAAGCTGTTCTTGAATCCCTTCTGCATCTATAGGCTGAAATGAATGCGCAATTACTTCCTTTTCCTTCTCCATTAAAGCAGTCGCATTAACACTTAGGTTTGCTTGAACAGTTCGATAGGCATTGTCCTTTTCATCCAAGCTTTTCTTAGCTGATTCCATTTCATTCTCGTCAACCAGAGCTGTTTTTTCAGTAGCTAATGCAGGATGATCTAAGCTCCCACAAACAGGACATGGGGTTCCATCATGTAGGTGACTTGCTAAGCGGCTAGCTTGATTATTTAACCAGGCCGACTCTAATTTTTCATAGTCGGTCTTTTGTTTGTAAAAGTCAGCCTCTTTCTCTTTTACATCCTTTTCAAAACCCTTCTGTTTCTTTACAAGCTTTAAATAATCCATTAATACCTTTACTTGCTCGCGCATTTTATGTAGCGCTTCTTGTTTATCTGGTAATTGAGCAATTCCTTGATTAAGCTTTTCAATTTGTTGATGTAATTTTTCGAGTTCCTCTCTTTTTTGCTTAACCTTTTCTTCCGTTTTATCGTAGGTCTCTTTTTTCTCTGTTTCTTCTTTTTTTACTTTTACAAGCTGTTCCTTTTGTGTAGCGATATCCTTAACAATTGGTAAATAATCGTAAAAACGATTAAGCTGCAAGCCCGTTTTTTCTCGTTCTGCTTTTTTTCCTTCTTCCTGCACATAGACTTGCTGTGCATGTTGTAGCGCTTTTTCTGCTGATGCATGGCTCGAAGTTGCCGCTTGTAACTGTTCTTCTCGTCCCTGCTTTTCATGCTTCCACTCATCGATTTGTTTTTCAAAATACTGAAGTCCGTTCGCTTGTTCTGCACTTTTTAACTTCTGTTCAAACGCCTGTATTTCTTTCCCTTGCTCCATTAAGCGTGTTAGCAATTGTTCTTTTTGTTCTAGATTATTAAATTGCTTATTAATAAATTCTGCTTCTGTATAGGCTTTCTGTTTCGCGTCGTGCGCATTGGATGCTGATCGATACTGCTTTTTATCCGTTTCTATCTTGGCCTCATAATAAAGACATTCTGTTTCCAAAGCCTGCACAATTTGATGAACATTCGTATACTCCTCCTGCAGCAAGTGGAACAAAGGTGAATCTGCTCGTTCAGGAAGTACCGCTTGAATATGTTGCACATACGTATCCAACATTTGCTTCGCCTCACGATACTTTTCTTCCATACTACTTTTTCGTTCCTTTAAACGTTCACTAATTCGTTTATAGGGCTCTGTTTTAAACAGCCTACGTAAAATCTCCTCTTTATTTTCGGTTTGCGAGGTTAGAAGCTTCCGAAATTCCCCTTGCGGCAGCATAACAATTTGCTTAAACTGATCCTGGGTTAGCCCCATAAGTGCTTCTACCTTTTTATCGATTTCAGATACGATTTGCCTGTCTACACATGAAATTTCACGTCCATCCTTTAGTTCGAAGAACGCATACTTTTCCCCAGTTTTTGATTTATTTCCTTTTTTCACATGCCCTAATTGACGTAATATTTTATAACGACGACCCTTTAATTCAAATTCCAACTCCACAGCTGTATGTACTTCATCGGAAGCAAAGTCACTTCGAAGCATCATCGTATTTTCCCGATCTTGACCACTTGCCGCACCATAAAGTGCAAAGCAAATCCCATCAAAAATCGTTGTTTTTCCTGCACCCGTATTTCCAGAGATAACAAATAGACTATTTCCTTGTAAATCTCTAAAATCAATTATCTCGGTATTTTTATAAGGTCCAAATGCGGTCATCGTTAATTTTATTGGTCTCACTTCTCTTTTCCTCCTTTCATCCTTTTATCGCGTATGGTTTCTTCTCACCTTGAGAAATTGTTTCATTATTTTCCTTTAATAAATCCTCTAGCACCTCTTTGAAAATTCCTTGTATTTCTTCTGAAGGCTCGATTCCTTTCACTTCTTTGTAAAACGCTTGAAATAACTCCATATCACTCAAACTTGTTCGTTCTATTTTATCCTCACCGGAAGCCGCGCCTTCAATTTCCCTTCTGCTTGCACGTTCTACATGCATGGCATTTGGATATACGGAACGTACTTTTTCCATCGGAGAAAGGACTGGTGCCTCATCGGTTAGTTTAATAAATACATAGTCTTCATTTACAGGATGTTTTAGCAGTTCTTCTATTTCTCCTTCAACCGTACGCATATCCCTTTTTGGCGTTAATAGACGCTTTTCTACCTTTACTTCTCCGTTTGCATCCATTTCAACTACAAGATAGCCCTTTTTATGATGTTCCTCTGAGATAGAATACTTTAGGATAGAGCCTGCATAGCGAATTGTCTCATTTCCTACGTAATGCGCTTGATGTAAATGGCCAAGTGCTGTGTAATGAAAAGGGGTGAAATTCCTTGCATCAACATATTCTGATCCGCCAATAGATAAAGGGCGTTCGGAATCGCTTGTATTTGCTTCCACTTCACCATATGGTGTAACAAATGCATGTCCAACCAAAACGTGACGAGCATTCGGATCCATCCTCTTTTGTATTTGTTCGATTATTTTTTCAGCAGCATCATTGTGGGTTCGAATAGACTCAGCCTCTAATACATTGCGAACGATGCTTGGATCTGTATATGGTACAAGATGGAAATGTACTTCCCCTGCTTCATCACTCAGTTTAATCGGCTCTGGATTTTCGGTTATATGTCCAGCAATATGCAAGCCATTTTTTTTCATTATCTTACTACCGAAATGAACCCGACTAGGACTATCATGGTTCCCTGCTATCGCAAGAACAGGAACTTTTAAGTCCATCACAATTTTATCGAACACATCATTTAATAAATAGACTGCCTCTGTTGGAGGAACCGCCCGATCATAGAGATCGCCAGCAATTATAACAGCATCTGGCTTTTCTTCCTCGATTGCTTGCACAAATTGCTTAAGGATATCGTCTTGATCCTCTGTCATGTATACACCTTGTACTAATTTTCCTAAGTGCCAATCAGCAGTGTGAAAGAATTTCATTATATTCGCCCCTTCCAATAGAATAAATATATAATCGATAACATTATGTTCTAGTAAGCTAATATATCTATTTTACTAGATACACGATTCATAAGGTACTCATTTATTTGCGCCCCACCGAATAAAATTTCACAATATCTTGTCATTGTTGTTCATTCCAATATGACAGTCTTTTTCACATACGCTACACTAAGTATAAGAATACGAGAAGGGAGATATCGTTGCATGGAAAAAACAACTGATCACCTAGGTCGTTCGCTAGCATATCGTTATCCACCGAAACGAATTATTTCGTTATGCCCTGCTATCACAGATACAATGTACTATTTACAGCTAGATGATGAAATCATTGGCAGAACTAGATTTTGCATTCATCCAAAAAGCAAGGTAAAAAAAATCCCACCTGTTGGGGGAACAAAAGATTTAAAAATCGAACGAATTCATGCATTACAACCAGATCTCATTATTGCAGAAAAAGAAGAAAATACAAAAGAGATGGTCGAACAATTAGAGAAAGACTATCCTGTTCACGTATTTGAGGTTAATAATTATGAAAGTGCATTACGCATGATAACAGATCTTGGAGCACTTACGAATCGAGATAATGAAGCAGCAAAGCTCCTGCAACGCATTCAAATACAATTTGACTCCATCCCCCAAATAATGAATAAACGTGTTGCCTACGTTATCTGGAAAAAACCATACATGGTTGTTGGGAAAAACACATATATTCATTCACTTTTAGAAAAAATGGGATTCATTAACCCATTTACTTCGTATGAAGGAAGATATCCTGTCATCACAGAAAAAGATTTTGAACAAGCTGCCCTTGATTATATCTTTCTGTCAACCGAACCATTTCCTTTTCAGGATAAGCATAAAAGTGAATTTGCATCGATGCTTCCTAACACGAAACCAATGATCGTAGCTGGGGAAATGTTTTGGTATGGTGCTAAAATGCTTGAAGCTGCACCTTATTTTCAAAAACACCTTTCCACTATGCAATCATCCTAACCATCGAACGAATACGAGCACATATGGCTTTTTACACATCACTTGAATCAGTGGGACATACTTTTCCCCACTGATTCAAAAATAAGCAGATAAGGACTACAAAAAAATGTATACCTTGTTGGACATCCTATAAATATAGCTTGGAGAGCTATTAGCACGACACTTTTTTAAAATTTACGAAAAAGAGGGGTTTTTTTATGCTTGAAACAGAACATACGTTCGTATATAATGAAAACAACTTACGCAAATAGGGCGGAATTACGCTTTGGACAACTTGCACATCACTCGATGAAAACAGTTGCGATTTTCAGTGACCCGACAGCAGTGTATTTTACGATTATTATTTTAAAGGAATAATTAGGAGGGATTTCGTTGCGTACAAACCAAGAAAAATTTACTTTTGAAGAAGTTTTCAAGCAAAACAAAAATAGAATTCACTATCACATTAACCGCTTGAACATTCACGACCCTCATGAAGAGTATTTCCAAGAAGGACTGTTTGCACTTTGGAACGCCTATGAAAAGTACGAACCTGATAAAGGACCACTTGCTACTTATTTTAATTACACCATTCGCAATCGGCTCATCGATCAAATTCGCAAGGAAAGTAGACGAATGGAAAAAGAGTCCATCGTTTGTGAGGAAAATCGGAAGCAGTATGATAATGGAAATCGTCATCGCCGAACAGAAGTCTCTTATCCAATGATTGAAAATAACGGTATCACCGTAAACAATCCAGAACTTTGGGATCGATTAAAAGAGCAGTTAACCGATAATCAATGGAAATGGGTTTCTCTTTTTATAATCGAAAACATGTCTATCAAAGAAATTGCTGCGAAAGAAGGAAAGACAGAGGAGGCTGTGAAAAGCTGGGGAAAACAAGTACGAAAAAAATTACGAAATGACGACTTTCGAAAAAAAATAAAGCTTGATGTAACTGATTAAGCCTTTTCTAGTCGACAAAACAAGAGCATTTTTATTAAAAATCTGAACAATTCCCTAGCAGTTTGAAAATGGGTTCGCTTTCCCCGGGAGCGGCCTCAACTAACTCGGAAAAGAAAGTCTGCTTTTCCGAGTGGTTTTTCGACGTACAGAACGTAGCGGTTTTAGTCTGCGTTCCCCTGTTGCTGTTCCCGAGGGAGTCCCCCCAATTCAAGTGTTCAATAATTTCATTTAATTAAACAGATTGTTTTGTTCCAGTGCTTTCTCTTACATACTTGCATTATTTACGGGAGCAACTGTCTTCTTTTTTCGTTTTCGTTCCGACGCATCAACAATAACACTTGCTGAAGCATCACCAATGACATTAACAGATGTACGCATCATATCAAGTATCCGATCAATACCAGCTACAAGTGCTAGCCCTTCTAATGGCAAGTTGATTGCCGCCATTACCATTGTCAGCATAATCATACCTGCTCCTGGAACGCCTGCTGTCCCGATTGAAGCTAACGTACCAATTAAAGCGACGGTTACGAGCTGGGAAAATGTTAAATCGACTCCAAAATACTGGGCAATAAACACAACTGCTAACCCTTGATAAATAGCAGTTCCATCCATATTAATAGTTGCGCCTAATGGTAACACAAAGCTACTCGTTTCCTTTGATACCTTTAGGTTTTCTTCTGCACATTTCATCGTTACAGGTAACGTTCCAGAACTACTACTCGTGCTAAATGCAACAACAGCTGCTGGGAAAATCCCTTTTAAAAAGGTAATAGGGTTCATTTTCCCTAACGTTTTCACTGCAATAGAATATAAGACGGTTACGTGGATAATACTTGCTACAAACATTGCTATGATTAACTTGATTAAAGGAAGCAATACCGCTGCACCATACGCTCCGACAATTGGTGCAAGCAATCCAAATATCCCAATAGGAACGACCATCATGACAATGCTCGTTATTTTATACATAACCTCGGCTAGCCCATCAAAAAAACGTTGAACAGGTTTCGCCTTTTCACCAGCAATTGTAATTCCGACTCCTAAAAAGATAGCAAAGAAAATAATTTGCAGCACATTACCAGTAGCAAGCGCTTCAAATGGATTGGTCGGAATGATATTTAGAATCGTTTGTACGACACCTTCTGTTTCGTTTACACTCACTTCCTCTTGACCGGTAAGCTCGATATCCGTTCCAATTCCAGGTGAGAAAACATAACCAGCAAGGAGTCCAAGAGAAATGGCAACGAGACTCGTTAATAGATAAAACGAAATTGTCTTTCCTCCCAAACGGCCAAGTTTTTTCACATCATTCGTACTCGTTACGCCTACAATAATTGTTGATAGAATTAAAGGAACAATAATGAATTTAATTAATCGTAAAAACAAATCACCAAGTGGCTTTACTACTTCTATTTTTTCACCGAATAATAAACCAGCAATAATAGCTAATATAAACGCTCCAATTATTTGCCACATTAAGCCTTTTTTCATCGTAATCCCCTTTCCTATTTATTATGTAAAGATCCATTTATAAACAAACTGTTATAAAATAGTTTATTTTAAACTCATCATAATATCAATATAATTTCGATTTATGGTAATATTCACCAATTTTACTTCACCGATTAAGTGAAACTTTTAACATGTGGTTTTTCTTTTATTCCTTATTGCTTAATTGTGAATAGAATCGCACATTTAACGTTCACCCAACTAACCGCTTCATTATCGCCTCACATGCTAGATTTAGCGGGCTTAATGCCAGTTAAGTGCAAAATAAAAAACATAAAAATATCATACCATACGTAGTTTTTGTTCAACTGTGAGCAAAATCACAGTAATATTTTTCCCTTTCCTTTATAATACCCTCATAGGTATATTTTATTTTATGAATTGGGGGAGTAATAATGTCTAAAAAAATTGTTATTGTAGGTGGAGTTGCTGGTGGTGCAACAGCTGCAGCTCGTTTAAGAAGATTAGATGAAACGTCACACATTGTTTTGTTTGAACGTGGGGAGCATATTTCTTTCGCGAATTGCGGATTACCTTATTACATTGGTGAAGTGATTCAAGATCGAAATAAGCTTATGGTACAGACAGTTGAAGGGATGAGCAAACGTTATAATTTAGATATTCGTAATTTAACAGAAGTAACGCAAATCAACCGTGAAACGAAAACAGTGAGCGCTAAAAACGTAGTTACACAGGAAACATATGAAGAAACCTATGACGTACTCATTCTTTCTCCTGGAGCACAACCAATCGCACCGCCAATTCCAGGATTAAAGGAAGCAACAAACATTTTTACATTGCGTAATATCCCGGACACAGATCAGATTAAAGATTATGTAGATCATCAACATCCAAAGCATGCTGTTGTAGTCGGTGGTGGATTTATCGGTCTAGAAATGGCAGAAAACCTCGTAGAACGTGGTATTCAAGTAACCGTTATTGAGATGGCAAATCAAGTCATGGCACCACTTGACATTGAAATGGCAGCAATCGTTCATAATCAACTCAAGGAGCATGGGGTTGAGCTGATTTTAGAAGATGGTGTCAAATCCTTTGAAAATAATGGGGCAAAGGTGATCCTTTCAAGTGGTAAGGAAATTGATACAGAACTCATTATTCTATCCATTGGAGTGAAACCAGAGAATAAGCTTGCAATGGATGCAGGGCTAAACATTGGTGAACGTGGTGGCATTCAAGTAAATGACCATCTACAAACGAATGATCCTGTTATTTATGCACTTGGTGATGCGATAGAAGTAAAGGATTTTGTTTCTGATCATCCAGCAATGATACCACTTGCAGGACCAGCAAATCGCCAAGCACGTATTGTTGCAAATAATATTTACAATCGAAACGAAGTGTATCAAGGTACATTAGGAACATCGGTCGCTAAAATATTTGATCTAACCGTTGCAACAACAGGAAACAACGAAAAGGTATTAAAACGAAACAAAACAGCCTATGAAGCACTTCACATTCATCCTGTTTCCCATGCGGGTTATTATCCTGGTGCCTCTCCAATTGCTTTAAAAGTGATCTTCGATAAAGAAACTGGAAAAATATTTGGCGCACAAGCTGTAGGTAAAGACGGCGTTGAAAAAAGAATCGATGTCATCGCAACAGCAATAAAAGGAAATATATCTGTATTTGATTTAACAGATATCGAGCTTTCCTATGCTCCACCATTTTCATCGGCTAAGGATCCAGTAAATATGGCAGGATATGTCGCATCGAACATGAAAGAAGATGGAATCCAAACAGTCCAATGGCATGAAATTGATGAAATAGTGAACAATGGAGGTATCCTTGTTGACGTACGTGAAGAAAAAGAGGTCGCAAAAGATGGAATGATTCCAGGCTCCATCAACATTCCGCTAAATGATGTTCGTGATCGAATGCATGAACTACCGAAGGATAAAACAATTCATGTTACATGTCGCTCTGGCCAACGTGGATATTTAGCAACGCGGATATTACTTGCTAATGGCTTTGATGTGAAAAATTTAGATGGTGCTTGGTTAACGTATGCTGCAATGTTTGGCAATCAAGCATAACACCCTTAAACCCAAACAGCTTTAATTGTTGTTTGGGTTTTTCTTTGAGTCTACTTACTTATTTTCCATTCCAATATATTCATTGATCTCAATTAAGTTTCCCTCAGGATCTCTAAAATGAGCAACACGGATTCCCCAATCTGAACGATTCATCGGCGCTGTCACAAAGTCTACTTTTTCCTGCCAGCTGGAGTAAAATTGATCAACATTTTCAACACGAAAAATTAACATTACTTGTTCCTGCTTTTTGGAACTTTCAATTGGTACCTCCCCTATTGCTTGAAGCATTTGTTTGCGTTCAAATATCGCTAATTTGAAATGATTATTCACGAGAAAATCTCCATATAAAGAATTCTCATCTCCCCACCCTACAGTAAATCCTAAAACATCACGATAAAATAAGAAACATGCTTTATAATCATCAACTAAAAGACGGATATGGGTCATGTTCATGCTTATTTCTCCTCTCCTTCAAAAAATTCCATATGCTTTTTTGCATCCTTATAATAATCTAAGCGTTCCTTTAATGTACCTGTATGAAATTCAAATTTATGGCCATCTGGATCGGTAAAGTAAATGGATTGCTTATCCCTTTGCTCACGCTTACGACCTGGTAAAATCGGAACTTGTAGACGCTGAAGTCGTTGATAAATTCCATCGTAATCAGCTTCATTAATTGAAAATGCTATATGAGTGTATGATTCATTTATCTCATTTCGAGGAATATCTTTTTCTTCATTTAAAGCAATCCATAAATTATTCAAGTCCAAATATGCCGTTGTTTTACCTTTCACTAGTAGCTTTGCATGAAAAACATTTTCGTAAAATGAAATCGATTGATCTAGATTTGATACAGAAAACAACAAATGATTAATTCCTTTTATATCCATGTTTTGCTCCTCCTAATCTCTACTTACTTCGACAAAAATGACCTGTTCCCTTTTTTATTCCGATAAGAAAGCATACAAAGAACGAAGCAATGTTTGCTTCGTTCTACACAACATTAATTATTATCATACTTTGGTCTGCTTTTTCTATTTGTTCTACTACTTAAGAATCTTTTAATAAATGGTAGCAAGATAGGTCCGTATTTAATAAGTAGTTTAATAAATCGCTTCACCAAATCCCCTCCAGCATTAGCAAGCTAAAATAGCTTTCTTCCCATCCCCAAAGCTACTTTATAACTTACCATGTTTTGTCCAATTGTTTTGCGTAAAAAGAAATAGCATTTTCATATTTCTTAATCCATTCTATCGAGGAACACTGTGCTACTAAATGTAATAAGATTTCCATCCCTTGCTTTGCTTTATTTTGATTATATAATACCATGGCATAAAAAACATTCAAAGCTTCATTGGTTGGATATCGCTGTAAACCGGCCTTCAGTAAACGTTCTGCCTCTTCATATTGACCGATACTTCGGTAACTGCTTCCTAACTGACAATACGCCGCAATCAGTCGCTCCTCATCTATTCCTTCTTCAATTACTTGTTCATAATAAGGGATTGCTTTTCTCTCAGCACCTTGCGCATCAAAAGTAACAGCAATATAATAATTTTTTTCAGCACCCTCTAAATTATTACCATTATTAAAGAGTATATTTCTCGCTTCATCATACTGCTTATTTCGGATTAGCTGTTCTACTTTATCCTTCAAAGTTACTTCTCCTCTCTTAATTCACAAAGCAGCTGCCAGGTAACTTGTGTAATTTTTCGGATATCGTGTTCATGTTTAGAGTCTTTTACAGCATCGGCAAGCGATACTAAAACACTTTCTACAAGATGAACTCTTGGCTGTTCGGTTGAAATCTCTTCTCGTAAAAATCGCACAAGCTCGATCTGTTTTTTTGAACTTCCGTTCGCAACAAGTTGGTCCTCTAAATCCTCTAAATCTGAAAGAATAACATGATTCAACTCTGAAACTGAACGCTCATTTAATGCAGTTGCAAGCCAATTAACAGGAAAAAATACTTCCTTAGAGGCTAATTGATCATTTATCATCGGCTTTAACCGATTTAAGGCAAACTGAACCACTTTTTCTGAGGCAATTTCCTTCTTTGTTCCGAGTCTCCATAATTGCATAAGATGATGAATCATTCCAAGTAGTAAAGCACCATGGTCAAGCGCATATTTGTTCG
Organism: Virgibacillus sp. MG-45; assembly: GCF_036409425.1. Lineage (NCBI taxonomy): Bacteria > Bacillati > Bacillota > Bacilli > Caryophanales > Bacillaceae > Virgibacillus > Virgibacillus sp. MG-45. The sequence goes on from NZ_JAXOFU010000014.1 coordinate 13,399, forward strand.
TCTCTGGTGTAAAAACCTCTGCGATTCTACCAGAGATCCACTCGATCTCTTCAATGTGCATTTTTTTAATAAAATTTAGAAGTACTTTATCATCTGAAAAAGATGCTGCTTCAAAAAGAGCAATTAAGTTATGATCACGGTTCATGTTCATCCGAATAGCAAGCTGCTCCACAAGCAATTTTTCCTCTCGTTTATCTCGACCATATTCAAGCTCGCGACGCTTTTGATCTCCTTGTTGTTTCACATAATCCAAGATCGCCATAAGACATTCATTTTTAGATGCAAAATAGTTATAAAATGTTCCTTTGGATATATCTGCTTCCTTTAAAATATCCTGAATAGAAGTTAAAGCAAATCCTTTTTCAACAAATAACTTCAATGCCGCTTCAATAATTTGCATTTTCTTGGAGTTCACTAATTTTGCCACCTTTCTAGGTGTTTTATACTATCATTCTACTTTCAAAACATTACCAAATCAACATTTATTAATATTTTAAATCATTAATATTGATTTTATTGAACTATCGGTATAAAATACTATGAGTAAATAACAACTTATATTAAAGGAAGTGATTCATGCAATGACCGACATGCAAGTGAACCATAAAAATCCGCCGTATGGCATTATTATAGTTCTATTCATCGGAGCATTTGTTGCAATCTTGAATGAAACATTGTTAAACGTAGCACTGCCATCTATTATGAATGAGTTTGACGTGAAAGCAACGTCAGTTCAATGGCTTTCTACAGGCTACATGCTTATCAATGGTATCCTCATTCCAGCAAGTGCTTTTTTTATTCAACGTTTTTCTAACCGTTCCTTATTTATTACAGCAATGGGATTGTTTACAGCGGGAACGATCGTAGCTAGTTTATCCCCTACATTTAACATACTGTTGATCGCACGAATGATTCAAGCATCTGGATCTGCAGTAATGATGCCTTTATTGATGAATGTTATGCTCGTCTCTTTTCCAATTGAAAAAAGAGGAGCGGCAATGGGGACATTTGGTTTAGTTATATTTGTTGCACCAGCGCTTGGACCAACACTATCTGGCTGGATTGTAGAACATTATAGCTGGAGAGCTTTATTTGACATCATCATCCCATTTGCAGTATTAACCTTGCTGTATGCTATTTTCAAATTAAAAAACCTTACACCACAGCGCGATATTAAGTTAGATGTTTTATCTATCATTTTATCAAGTATTGGTTTTGGTGGCTTATTGTACGGTTTTAGTTCTGCTGGAGATAAGGGGTGGGACAGTCCTTTCGTATATGGAACCATTCTCATTGGTGCAATATCATTATTGTCGATGATTCTTCGACAGCTTCGAATGCATGACCCGATGCTCGAATTTCGGATCTTCAAATATCCAATGTATGCTCTTGCATCAACTATTTCAATTGTGCTATCCATCGCACTGTTTTCCGGGATGATTCTTGTTCCTATTTATTTGCAAACCATCCGCGGATTTTCACCGATGGATGCTGGTCTTTTAATGCTACCAGGAGCAGTTATCATGGGAATCATGTCACCAGTTACTGGACGTCTATTTGACAAGTATGGTCCAAAGACATTAGCATTGCTTGGTTTATCCATAACCGTTATTACAACCTTTTATTTTAGTAAGCTAGATATGGAAATCGCGTATAGTCAGCTTGTTCTATTATTTACGCTTCGCAGCTTCGGCATGTCGATGGTAATGATGCCCATTATGACGAATGGACTTAACCAACTGCCGCAAAAGTATTATCCGCATGGTACAGCGATGAATAATACGCTGCAACAGATTTCTGGTGCAATTGGTTCTGCATTATTAATTACGGTAATGAATAGTCGTACAGAGTCCAAAGCAGCAGATCTCGCAACACAAGCAATGGCAAAAATGGATGAAGGTACAACGATTTCTGCCCAAGCAGCTGCGGAAATGGAACAACAAATTTTACATGAAGCAATGTTAAACGGCATCAATTTCTCGTTCTTTATTTCAACCATTATTGTCGCCTTAGCATTGTTTTTAACCTTTTTCATCCGTCGGGTAACATCTCCTGGAGCGGATTTTACGAAAAAAGCAGATCCTAAAGACAAGCTACCAATTGATCCTGTTGAAGCTCCGGCCCATTAAGAACCAAAGAGTAATCGCCATATGTACTCACCTTTGAGGGATTGGTACTAGAGCTGAGCAGAAACTCCTTACCAACAGGATCAACTATAAAAAAGCTCATTGAATAATTATTATTCGATGAGCTTTTTCTATATGATGTGTGGATATCGTTCGTTATAGTTTTTTTATTTTTATGGCGATCGTTCCCCACTTTTTCTCCTGTTCAGGGGTATAAATGCGGTATGTACTTTCAACCATTCTATCTATCGAGGCATCTGTTGCGCCAAATGCCGCCGCAGGAATCTGTTCATACATTTCTCGAAAGGTTGGAAACATGTGTAATTCTACGATTTCTACTTGAAGCTTTTCACTTTCATCAGAGAGCTTCGTAAATTCAATTCGATCATTTACTCGAAGCTTGCGCCGTTTTTCATCATATAAACGAACCTCTATCGTTTTCAATCCCGTCGCAATCTTGTTATATGGCTCGTCATAGAGTCCCATTTGATAAAGCATCGCTCCACCCACTTTCTTCGTTCATTATTTTTAGATATACACCACGTTTCGCACGTTTATATGCCTGTTCGTTCATTTCTTTAATGCTCGCAGATAATTTAGAAGCACGAATGGTTCTTTCATTCTGGTAGATTATTGGATCGATTAAACGTGTTTTAGGTTGCTGATATAGATCATAGTCTTCTGCTTGTTCCACCACCTGCACGTTAGGTGTTATCTGTGCTACCATGTTTTGAATCTTTTCATTCGTTGATTTACTTAGGCGTTCTAATACTTTTTCATCTGTTTCTAATAGATCTGCCCATTGAAGTACGTCACTTTCTAATGCAAGCTGTATCGTTTTCGCCATCATTTCATTTGCATATACATTCCATGGATCCATAAAAAAATCAATTACTTCTTTATAATATGTTTTCACAAACCACTCTGCGGCAGAAAGTGATTGTAAGCAAATCATGCCATCCTTTATTATCAAGCTATCGAGAAAATCTTTAACCTCAGTCAAACTTATTTGCCCATATGTATACATGTCACGTAATGTATAGTCGATTCGATCCGCACACAAAAGTGGTGCCGGTTGCTCTAACAACGTCCATTTGCCAAAGGAAGAAAGGATTTCTTTAGGAGAATATCCATATAACTCTAGTATATTTGGAATCTCCGACTGGTTGACAATTTCATCGAATATCAATTCATGTACATTTTCCGATTGGTTTTCAACTGCATAATCAACAACATGGGAAAAAGCTGTATGAGAAACGTCATGTAGTAATCCGGCAACTTGCTCCTCAACCGAACCTCCTAACCTTTTAATTAACAGCATCACTCCGACAGAATGATCATAGCGTGTATTATTCCAGCTTGCATTTACTAAATAGCTTGCCCCTCCTTGATGAATCCCTTTTAGACGCTGTATTGGTTTACTTTGAATTAATGCACCAATAACATCATCAACGAAATACGCTCCGTATAATTTATCAGTAATTTTCACTCCATCACTCTTTTCACAATATATCAGAAACAAATTTTTACAGTATATTCACACTAGTAAAGCGGATTTAATTTGGTTAAAATGATGGTTATCATGCTCTGTTAAACCATTGAAATATTCAAATAGGGTCAATTCATTTTTGCCAATTCTTATCGTTTGCTTCCATTGATCATTAGAAAGATTCATTATTTCTTCTAAAAGTCTCTCACGCACATGTAAATACGTTTGAATTGTTTCCTCTTTCCTACTTTCTCTACTCGCTTTTGCAGCTGCCTGATTCATAATCTCCACATTTGGACCAGCAGGAAGCATTTCTGTTTTAAACAAATAAGGGATTCGCTTTGTTATAATAAACTCGTCCCACGGAGTAAGGTGACCGATTACCTCCGCAATAGTCCACTTCCCTCTTGAGATTGGCGTTCTCCACTCTTTTTCTGTTAATGATTCTAAACCTCTTACCCACATCATCGTTTGCTTATAGTGCTCTATAATTTGTTTCTTCTGACTGTCCATATTTCCTCTCCCCGGCTTATCAGTTTTACACGTAAAAGTGTAGAAATAATCCGCCTTCTTTTACTTCCATGCTTTCTTTTTATTATAGACATTCGGACTGCTGAAGCATATGGTGAAGAAATTCTCGATCTTCTGGAAACGACAAGTATAACACTTCTATATCTTTTCTCGACTGCCATGCGATCGCATGAATTAACTGATCTGGATCTTGGATAGTCATTTTGCCACCAATAATATCCACCAAATAATAATGTACAACTACATCTATATTCTGAAAATCGGCTTCCTTCACGAAGAGTGGCTTTTTGATATGGCCGATATAACCTGTTTCTTCATATAGCTCACGAATACAACATTCTTCAAATGTTTCATTCCTCTCTAGCCCACCAGAAGGAACAGACCAGGAATGCGCTTCCGTTTGTTTTCCTTGCTTTACCATTAAGAGTTCGTTTTGGCTATTGATACAAACAGCTGCAGCTCCAACCCATTTCTCCATCGTTTCCACCTCATCAGTTTATTCGACCACTCCGTAGCAAGGAACGGCATTTATTCAATCCTTATTCAACATGGATATAGTGGTTAGATCGATATGCTCACCTTCTATTACAATTGCCGTTAGCCCATGTTCTGACACCGTCTCATGACCTTCCCCTTTTTCCCACAACACAGCATCCCCTTGTGTCACCTCGTACTTAATATTTTCCTTTCCTAATACAGTTCCTTTTCCCTCTACAATAAGAAGGAGCTGGGGAGCTACTGCTTCATGATACCCTACGCTTCCTCCAGCTTCTATACGCATCCAAGCAATATGAAGCTGGGATGCTTTATTTACAATTTTACTCAAGTAGAAATCTGAGTCATATTGGGTAATCTTCTTTTCCTTTGAAACTGAAAAGCGTTGCATTCCTCTTCCCCTCCAAGCCAATAATGTCTACTTCTTTAACACCATACGCACTGTTTTTAATATATGACCATCAAAATCATCATCGAATTGAGAAGAGACTTCAAAGCCTTTCGCTTGATAAAAATGCATCCCTATTTCATTATCCTTTTCAACGTTAATATATAATTCCTGCAGCTCTTGAAACTCCTGTAAGCCTTTTTCAAGCAATGAAGTTCCAATTCCTTTTCCCTGATAAGCAGGTAATAAATAAATAGCTCCTAGCTCTCGCTTCCCGTTGTGATTTGGTGAAAAGTTAGCAAAGCCTACTACTTGACCTTTCTGCTCTGCAACAAAAACGACCGAATGCGCAAGTCTTTTCTCCATGTTCTGATCACTATAAGCTTCTGCTAAAAACCTATTCTGCACTTCCTCTGGAATGATTCCTTCATAAGTTGATTTCCAGCTTGTTCGTGCCACATGCTGAATCGCTGAAACATCTCTTTCTGTTGCTTGTCTAATAATTGCTTGCATGTTATTTGATCCTTTCCTTCTTCATTGTCCATTCGCAATATGAATTGAATTGTTTAGCATGTACACGCCATGATGACATTCCCGTCTGGGTCTTTAAAATTAAACCACGCAAAATGCTCTCCAATACGTTCTATCTCTCTAACAATAGGAATGCCAAGACTTTGAACAAACTGGTACGCCTCGTCAATATCTTCAACTAGAAAATTAAAGAGTGGATTTGGACTGGGCTGATGTGTAAAGCCATTATCAAATGTATGATCATCTAAGGTCAGTCCTGTACTGCCTTGAATCGGAATGTTATATACTGGGGATTCTACTTTATTCAGGTCAACGGAAAATCCTAATAGTCGGCTATACCACGTAACAGATTTCTTTAAATCGCGGACATGGACAAAGATAGTTGGAATTCCACTTTGAATTGGTCTACTGTTTACTTGCTTCTCATGCATAATGAACATCCTTTCGTAACTGTTTATTCATATGAAAATTGCACTTCCACCCTTGCCGTTATGTTAACTTGCCCGGGAACAATCGGCGTAGTTCCACTTTTCTCCGCAAGTGATAATGCCATTGGGTGAATTTGTCCTTCTGATACAAGCTCTTTTATTTTTACTGGCTCTGGATGTAAATGAAGCTGCAATGTTTCTGCGATTGTCTGGGCATTTCCAATCGCATTTACAATGGCATTGCTTAATGCTTGCTGATAAAAAACATGGTGATTCTGAACAGTAAATTGCAGCGAAGAAATATGATTAATCCCATTAGCTACCGCTTGGTCAATAACCCCTCCTGCCTGACTAGCATCCTCTAAAATAACCCGTAGGGCATTCACTACTTCATAGCCTCGAAACACTTGCTTTCCTTCCACATAATCATAGCGTGGTGTAATCGTATATGCGGTAGTTTGAATATTTTCTTTTGGAATATGCCATTGCATGATAGACTGTATGACTTGATTCATTTTTTGCGCATTTTGCTGCTGCGCGCTTTGCAAGGACTCATTCTCTGTGATAACCTCCATTTGAATTTGAAATTGATCTGGTGTTACCTCCATGCTTCCTTGCCCAATAACTGTCATTACTTGCTTTTGCCTTTCTCTATATGGATATTGCACGCTTATCCACCTCTCCATCAGCATATGTCGTACTAAAGCATATGCAGGACAGTGGATAAAATAGAATGATTGCAGATCGGCTTTTTTTTAATTAATGTGACGTCTTTTTATCTGCTAAACACTAATTTACAAGCAATTACTCGGTTACTTTATTTCGTTGTAATGTCGGTGGACATGCATAATTGTATGTTTTAATTTTTTTATTTATTTCCTTTATCTTTCGCTGTTTCTCTTTTCCAGTTGTTTGTTGCAATGCTTCCTTCAGCTGATCTATTTCTTTTCCTAATTCAACCCATCTTGGTAGAACGTGATTATCTTTCATCGTTTTATACATTTGGCTTTCATAGGAATTGCCATACGAATTGCCAATATGTAATGGTTTACCTTTGCCAGGTAAATCATCAAACTGCCCTTCACGTTCTGCTTTTTTTATAATTTCGGTTAAGTGATCGGTATAGCTTAGACGTTCATCCACTTCATGTTCCTCATTTAAAGCATCCCAGTCTGATTTAAGCAACGCGTAAACGAAGGCATCATGAGATTTTCCATTTTGGAATAAATAGCCCCTTAGCAGACCTTCCCGTTGAAAGCCTAGCCGTCGTAGTAGACGATTAGATGACTCATTAGCAGGAAAGGTAATCGCACCAATTCGAAACAGCTTTAGCTCTACAAAGATATAAGAGAGTATGGCTTCAACCGCTTCTGTCATAAAGCCTTGCTTCCAATGATCTGGGTGTAGCTCGTAACCAATTTCTGTTCTTTTTGCAGCCTTATTTAAATGATTTAAACCGATCGTACCGATAAATTGTTCCGTATCCTTAAGAAAGATTCCCCATCGCAATCCACGTTCCATTTCATAGGCCTTTTGAAAGGAGGAGATGATTTGTTTTGCTTCCTCCAATGTTTCTAAACGATTCATTCCATAATACTGCATCACTTCTTCACGGGACATGACATCGTAATATTTTTCTACATCCCTTTCACTTAACTTCCTAAGTTTTAATCGCTTTGTTGTAATTATCGGAAAAGTGTCCACAGTCATCCCACCTTCGTCTTCTCTATTAAACTTATTTCGGCAGCGAACGAAAAAATCCTGCAAACTTTCCAAAATAACGCATAAGCATGTGCTAAGATAATAAAAAGTGCAGCTTCAATGGGTTCGGGACTTGAATGAGCGATGCTCCCTTTCATAGAGAGCATACACATAAGAAGTGAGGAGAGATTTTCGTGGAAATATTCATCCTAACAAGTGTCATCGTTTATCTTGGTATGATTGGGATTGGCATAATTTTAAGGAAAAAACGTGCGATTTTCACCTTCATCCTACCATTAATTGGTGTTTTCTTTAGTCTCGTTCTTTTCGGAATTTCATTTAGTATCGGTAGCTGGGAAGGAATGATCATTGGATTGTTCGGGGTTTTCATTTTTGTTGGATCAATACTTGCAATTTTAACCTTTCTCATTTGGCTAGCAATCCAACATGTAAGAAATAAATAAGAGCAGTAATTCTCCCATTATAGATTGTCCCAATAAGCAGGATCTTGCATTTGCAGTTCTAAGGCGGCATCCTCCAAATCTTCAGGCCGAATAATAAATACCAGATAGCTTGCATGCTTTTTCGCTTGTTCATAAAAAAAACGCGTACTTCCTGGAAATTCCTCGTCCATCAGCATTAAACAACCATCACTCTTGTCAACAAACCACATATTTTTCGCTCTAAATTGATAAGGCGCCTTATAATCTCCCTTGTAGATCGGTTCAAAGAAATCCGCACCAAACATTAACTCCTGATATACTTGCTGGATAGGCTCTGGCCAACGACTTTCTTGATTTTCAAAAGGAGGAAAGAAGCCTAAACGAATCGGATATTCTTCCTGTAATTCCATCACAATCTCAGCTGCCCACATTTCAACACCGATTTGCCCAGAAACAATCACCCACTCTAATCCTTCTTCAATAAATCGAACAATATGTTTCCGAAGCGCATATTTTATTACGTCAATTCGTTTGTCATCCGCTTTAAAAATATTTAATTCAAAGGACTTATACCCTGTAACTGCCAATACCTTCATCATACCTGCACCCTTTCTATTCATACTTGCTTCCTAGATTGTCCATTTATGACAAGTAAAGAACTGGCAATTTATGCTTGCCAGTTCCTTAAGCTTAACACCATTTGTTCTTTTGTTTCCAGTGCGGCATGCCTGGTTGCATTGCTCCCGCTACCTGACCGGGCGGCATGCCTGGGCCCATGCCTGGTTGCATTACTCCTGCTACCTGACCGGGTGGCATGCCTGGTTGCATTGCACCTGCTACCTGACTTGGCGTTACGCCTGGTGTCGGTCTAGGTGGATAAGGTACAGGGAAAGTTCCGCCATAAATATCGACACTGTCCACTGTATTTTGAACAGAAGTAGAGTAAGGGAAAACATGTTTATTCTTTATAAGATGATGATTCATAACCGTTGTATGCGATGGATGAACATGCTCTACTTCACTTTCCGTACAATGCTGGACACAATATTGCTTTACAGGATATACAATTTGCTTCGGACAGCCATGATGGTGTCTCATATAAAATCCCCTTTCTTGTGATAGGTCACTATTAACCTATGACAGTTGACCGAGGTTTGTATAAGACACGTACCTATTTTTAAAAATTATATTGTACAACAGCCTGCCCTTTTCACCTGTACCTTTAATAATGGGCAAGCAATCCTTTGCGCATTGCGATCCGTTCACAAAAGAGAAAAACACCGAGCCCAAGGACCGCATCAGATTGCAGATGGCTTTATTAAAGTAAGACAGATATTATGTACTATGTACAACCTTATAAAGTTCTATATATGCAGTTGAGAAAATAAACCTACAACGTAAACATGTGGTAATGTAAAGCGTACAATGCGTTTAAGATTTCCATTAAGGTACACTTTTTAAATTACTTGTTATCATTGTTGGTTTACCGGATATTAAAGAAGAACAAATGTGTTTTTTACTTTTCCTGAAATCTTTAAAACACATCGAAAATTGAGTGTATTGAAATAACGTGTACATGAAAGATTAACTGATAAGTTTCTGGCCAACAATTACTCTTGATATTTTTATTATGAACATTGGTTTAATAAAAATCGAGTTCATGGATTACTTAATAATCAAACACAAGCGGATAGTGGCCAGAAAATTTAAATCGTCTACCTACTTTGTGATTCATTTTAAATTACATATACGACAAAGAGCACCTTATATAGCTGTATTTATTACTTTACCATCACTCAATGTAATCGTCTGGTCGAACAACATATTATCATCAGACGAAAATCCATGAGAGGCAACAACAATCATTTTACCTTTTTCTTTTAGTTGAATCAGTAAATCAATTGCCATTTTATAATTCTCTTCGTCAAGAGCATTAAAAGGTTCATCTAATATTAATATATCTGGTTCCTCCATAATAGCTTGACATAATCCAAGTCTTTGTTTCATTCCCAAAGAGAATGTTTTAACCTTGTAATTCCTTTCATCGTATAAATTGACTTGTTTTAAAGATTCTATTATCTTGTTCTCGTCAATTACGTTATTGATAGCCGCTAGATATTTAAGATTGTATAGAGCCGTTTCATTTTCTAAAAAGGAAGGATTTTCTATCATAACACCATAAGTGTAATCTTGATTTCTCATTATTTCTCCACTCGAAGGCTTTAATAAGTCACACAGCATTCTAAGGAGCATAGTTTTTCCGCTACCATTATGCCCTTTGATTAAATATGCTTTTCCTTCAATAAATTCTAAACTGATATCCTGTAGTATATTTCTTCCTTTTAAGCTTTTGCAAACAGACGCTAATTCTATCAAACTTTTTCCCCTCCATAAATTTCATACTTATACACTGTTTTTCTTAAATACCAGAAGAGTATTAACAAAAGTAATATTTTGCTGGCAATTAAAAAAAGAACATCTTCCCTATAATTTATAGAAGCAACTACAAATATAGATATGAATTTATTATCATAAGATAATAATTGAAGAATCATTACAAATGTTATAGCTATAAACTGCGTGACTCCTTTGTCAATTTTAAAAAGAGCTAATAATATAATGATAAGGCCCCACATAAAAAACGTGGTCACATATAAAAAAAATAAAAATAAGAGCCATTGTAATTGGTTTGAATCTATCCAGATACAAAAAAGTATATCTACAATCAACTTGATACCAGCTAATTTGATTGTAGACCTTCCTACTTCATGCAAAAGTAAATTCATAAATTTTTTTTTAGAACTTCTAGGTAAAATGTATTTAGCCATAATAAATATATCGTTCGTTTTTTTTATTATGGTATAAATAAACATAACAGCAATACTCATGTATAATACTAAAAGAAATAAAGAAAAATGATTCGCTTCCTTGTCAAATGATGTGACTAATTGCTCAACACCACGATATCCCCAAACATCTGTATAATGATACATCACAACACAATTTATTAAGAAAAGATATAAGAAAATATAGGCGTTTTTTTTATTTTTCATTTAATAAATTCCTTTTTATTACTTGTCGTATACAAATAGGTCACGATAACCATAGTGATAATACCAAAAAGAAACCAATTTAAATGATTGTTTTGTATAACGATCATATTTGTTATTCCTCCATAGTAATTCATTCCTATATAAGAAACTAGTAACAAGAAATTGACTGAAATAATCGTAAAAAATGCGAGGATATGTTTGTATGAAATAATATAAATCAATAGATATACAAAATAAATATATGAGCAGAATATAAATAATTTTAATATATGTAAAAGTAAATAGCTTCCAATCTGTATGGATATTCCAACAATAGCAGAACCTAGTATCATGATTATAAATGTTAACAAGGTATAAACAACGCTTGAGTATACTCCATGTTTGATTAATATCATGGAAAATCTTTTATTGTAACGAATTAATAGTTCAGGCTGTACAAAGTTAACTCTTGAAATATAAAGATATAGTATAAATACAATGGTTGTATTAAATAGTAACTTTTGTGGGTTTTCTACTAAATCATAAATCATTTGACTATTAAACACTCCATACTGATGAATAGTAGCGTATTGCTGAATCATATATAGTAATAATATGGTATACATTAACGTCCAAATTAGCTTGTTTTTTTTTACAATCATTTAATATAATCCCTCTTGTATAATTTTATATTTACATGCGTTAAAAACAAAATCATTAACAATAAAATAGATGGTAATGCTACGATGGATAAGACTTTTTCTAATATGGGTATAGAAGAATTGTAATAAAAATATAAACTTAACAAATAATCATCTGATACCAAAAACCCTGTGCTTTTACCCAAAAATTCGGTTATATTCCCAATGGTTGAAGCAATTAATAATGGTAAAAAATATATGCATAGTGGTATTATTTGCAATATATATTGGTTTTTCAAGTATGGGGTGCTTAACGAAGTAACAATACTCACAAAAATCAGATAGATGATTAATAAAACAATATGTGAGATTAGAGCAAGGAAATACCTCCCTCCCTGAACATCTATCAAATGTAGATTTGTCTTAATTGAGAAATCACCTCCACCAAAGATATACGTTATGACAAATAACAAAAAGAAATAGGATATAACAAATGTTACAATATACATACTTTGAGCAAATATCACATTCATCATATATTTTTGATAACCTAACTTTGTAACAATTAACGAGCCATAACCAGATTCTAGATGTTTAAATGTAACAGGTCCAATATGTATACCAAATCCAAATAATAAAATGATAACAAAAATAAGATAAAAATCATTTGAAAAAATAAACGTGTCAATATACGACATACCATTGTATCCATTGACAATCTCATTCACTTTTTCTATATTAAGATCCGGTGCAGGAGAGTGTAATAAATTTATCCACTCTTGCTTATCCAAATAAGTTGTAAAGTAACTCATGAGAACGGGAATCGTAATTAAAAATAAAAGCAGTAGATTTACTTTTGACTTAATATAGCGCAAATATTCTTGTTTAACCATTCGGAATCTTTTCCTTTCTAGGCATTATTAAAGCTTGATGCTGTGAATGTGATAATGGTGTTAATTGTAATTTCGATATAATCTCAAACAAAAACACCATTTCACATTCACAGTTTGAACTATATTTAAGTGTGTTACTTGCTATCTAGCGTTGACTTGAAATTTCATACTATCGGTTCCAACTTGGTTCCATGCAGGCTTTGCTTGTCCGTAGTAATAATACCCATTAGTCCCGGTATTATTACTACCTGTATATACTGTATCTATTCCTTTAACACTTACTGAACTGCTTCTTTTTTCTCCATTTGAATTAGCCAATCTAACACTAGGATTTGAAGTCATAGTTTTTGAAGTTGCTAAAACGTCAAAATTGCTATCATTATTTTTCATTTTATAAGATCTAGCGTCTGAGGTTTTCCAACTATCATTCCATTTTAGACTTATAGTTGCCAGGTTCCCCCAGCTACTAGCATTTACTAATACAGTGAAACATAAAGAAAATACTAAGGTGAGTGTGATAATTTTTTTTAGATTCATTATAATCCTCTCCTTTGGTTAATTTCTTCATTGCTCGATTTTCACTCTTGCTGAGATTTAAAATGTGGGTCATTATCTTAATTGATAGATACATAAACCACCTCCAAACCTATTAATTTCCATTTTAGTATATAATTATGAAATGTCAATAAATTTTGTGAATTATTCACCTGTACCTTTAATAATGGGCAAGCAATCCTTTGCGCATTGCGATCCGTTCACAAAAGAGAAAAACACCGAGCCCAAGGATAAAATAAAAGATCGCATTGAAACCAAGAATCAAAAAGTCAACACCACTAATTTCTTGAAATGACCATCCTTTAATCATTACATTGCGCACGAGATCTACCCCTTTAACAAATGGAAGAAAAACCATAAGTGGTGCAACCGATAACGGAATAAAGGTTAATCCTGCTAAAATAAACTGTAAAATTTGTAAAAAAGCTTGCACCTGCTTCCAAATTATTGAAATACCAGCAATCATAAATCCGACTCCAATCATACTTACAAGTGTGAGAAGCATAATAGGAAGAATCGTTACAACATCAATATTGAGCCATTGCCCAGTTGTTAGCATCGTCCCAACTAACAATACAACAATAATAATCAAATACAAAAATGTAGATGAAAACAGACGAGCGGAAAGAATTCTCCATAGCCCCATTGGTGACATACAAAGCTGTTCAAGCGTACCACGCATCGCTTCGTTTGTAATTTCCCAGCCAATATTTTGCATGATCATAATGCTTAAAAACCAAAAAATATAGTTTACGATCGCATACTGTGTATTCACATCCTGTGAAGCTGGGTCACCGATAATTTGAATGCCAGCAAACATTCCTAAAAAAATCGCATAAAAGGTAACGATAAGTGCTATCGTATTTGGTAAATACCGTTTCATTTCTAAATATTCCTTTTGTACATTTGCATTAAGAAGATGGACCCATTGCATGATTAAACTCCCCCTTTACGATTTTCATAAATACGTTCTCAAAATTAACGGTAGCCCGATCAATCGCCTCTACAGGTGTATTTTCTTTTTTAAGGACATCAAATAAATCATAAATTTCTTCACTTCTAAGGAGGTTTACTTTTAATGTAGATTCTACGGTATCTGGTGTATATTCAAACTGTGGGAACTTCTGAAGTAATTGTCTTTGTTGTTCATCAGAAAGGAGTCCTCCAAGTGTTATTGTGTATGCACGTACTTGAAACAATTGCAGCAGGTTTTCTATTTTATCATTCGTAACTACTTTTCCTTCATTGATAATTACCGTACGATCACATAAGTCTTGGATAACATCCATATCATGTGAACTAATAATGATCGTGCGATTATAATTAGAAACAAAATCCCGCAGCAATTCTCTTACCTCATAGCCAGTCTCAACATCTAATCCAAGGGTCGGTTCGTCAAGTAAGATAATCTCAGAATCAGCAAGCATTGCAACCATGATTGCGAGCTTTTGTTGCATTCCACGTGACAGTCGATTAACAAGTTCATTTTCTTTTTCCTTTAGATTAAATTTTTCTAATAAATCTTCAATCCTTTCTGCTGCTTCTTTTTTAGAAACACCTCTATTTCCTGCAAAGTAATTTAAATTCTCTCGGACGGTTAAGCGCCAATATAAATTGCGATTCCCTTCTAAGACCGCACTAATATGCTTTAATGCTTCCAATCGTTTTTTCTGATTATCGACACCATTTACATAAATTTCGCCTGAGTCAGGAATTAATAGTCCACAAATCATTTTTATCGTCGTCGTTTTTCCTGCTCCATTTGGTCCTAACAATCCAACAATTTCTCCTTTTTTTACTTGAAAGGAAACATCATTTACTGCGTGTACATATTCCTTCGATTTTCTTTTTTTATAAGCCTTTTTTAAATGCTTTACTTCAATAATTGTTTCCACGCTTTTCATCCCTTCTTCCTTTAGTCTAGTTTTAGCATATACATTCTAAAGCGAACAAACGACAATCCAAGGGTTGAAATATGCTCCGTCTAGAGACTGATAATCGAATATTTATTAAAAAAGTATCCAGAAACATTTTGGCACCTGTGTGGATGATGCCAATTCTAATCGATTTTCCCAATTAAACCCCCTTACTATTTACACTAAATTGCGTTATGATTTGTTAGTATGAAACTTTTTTTATTGAATATCGTATAGATGGAAAATATGTTTTAAGGAGGTGAATACAGATGTTTATGGAGTTACTAACAGAACTGATTAATGAAACCTCTCCATTTTACTTTTATTTGAGTATTATGCTTTCAGCGATTAGCTCAATGCATTTCATCCATTTAGATATGCATCGCTTCGTTACAGAGCACAACAAGTTCTATACTAAAAAAGCAAGTCTGGTTGATTGTCAGCCTGCAAGAGAAAGAAAGCCATTAGGAGAGATTTCCGAAGTGCAGCACTGGATTTTCCAAAAAGCCATGCGAATGGATGGACCTGATGATGATACAGATGGTAATTCCTTTTGTTTTTTCAACCAACTAAAGAAAAAACAAGGAGGATCACAATTACAGTGGCAAAAAAATCTGTATTCACATTCAAACGAGGTTATTTATTCATAGGAATTCTCATCAGCATCCTATTATTATCAGGATGTGCTGGAGCAGTTAATGATCCCATCGATGCAAACACGACAGGATGGTTTAATCATTATTTCGTTTATAATTTTTCGTTATTAATCAAGGCATTGGCATCTATTTTTCACGGGAGCTATGGACTTTCCATTATCGTCATAACACTTGCGATTCGCCTTGCCGTGATGCCTTTTATGCTAAAGCAAACAAAAAACAGTCTAGAAATACAAGATAAAATGCAGGAATTAAAGCCAGATATCAATGCGATACAAAAGAAATATAAAGACAAGAAAGATCGCGAATCGCAAATGAAAATGCAGCAAGAAATGATGGCTTTATATCAAAAACATCAATTTAATCCGCTCGCATCGTTCGCTGGTTGTTTACCAATGCTAATTCAATTCCCTATCTTGCTTGGCTTTTACTATGCAATACGGCGAACACCTGAAATTGCTACACATACGTTTTTGTGGTTTGATCTCGGTCAAACAGATATTGTATTGACAGCAATTGCTGTCATTGTATATTTTATTCAATTTAAAGTTTCACAAATTGGTCTTGCGGAGCAACAACGAAAGCAAATGGCAATGATCGGCTGGGTGTCACCAGTAATGATCGGCTTTATTTCATTAAATGCGCCTGCAGCATTACCGCTTTATTGGACCATTGGTGGACTGTTTATTATTGGACAAACATTAATATCTAAGCGGATCTATTTAGCCCATAAAAAAAGAAATACATCCGCATAACAAAGAAACGAAGCATGAAGAAACCGTGAAGAATTATCGATCTTCACGGTTTTTGTTTATGTTTACTTGGACACCATTTTGTTGTTCTTTTAAAAGATCACGAATTTCCGTTAGCAAGGCTTCCTTTGGATCAACTTTAACTTCTTCCACGACCTTCTCTTCTTCTTTTTTCCGCTTAAATTTCATTAATAATCGAACAAACAAAAATATCGAGAATGCAATAATAAAGAAATCAACAATCGATTGGATAAATTCTCCGTATTGTATTTCGATTCCCTTCACCTGTTTGGATAAATTGGAAAATTTTATTCCCTGTAGCAAAATACTCACGACTGGCATAATAATATTGTCAACAAGTGATGATACGATCTTTCCAAAGGCTGTCCCAATAACCACAGCTACTGCCAAATCAAGCACATTCCCCTTAAATGCAAATTCCTTAAAATCCTTCCACATCGTTGTCCCTCCTCATCCACTACGATACGATCATACTATTTCTGGATGAGAAAAAACAAGAAAAACCAATAGATAGATAAAAGAAACCCTATCTTGCCAAAGGCTTATAAATCATGATCTGATTTCTGCTTTTGTCTCGAATGGTTCGCATTTTTAACTTTTTTTGAACCGCTTAATGGCTCACCATACGGCTGCTGTGGGCTTTTTGGAAGATTTACTCTCTCTTGTTGTTTCGGACCTTTTGGACGAGAAGCCATCCTATCCCCTCCTTTCCCTATTAGTTTCAGAAAGCAGAAAGAAATTATGCATGTGGAAAGAATAGGAATCCCTCTCCATTTAGGTTTATATGCTATACTTGAATAGGCATGGTATAATTTATCTATTTTTTTTGCGCAAATGAGGGTTGTTGCTTTCCTCATTTCTATTTTCATTA
The DNA here is from genome assembly GCF_036409425.1 of Virgibacillus sp. MG-45. NCBI lineage: Bacteria > Bacillati > Bacillota > Bacilli > Caryophanales > Bacillaceae > Virgibacillus > Virgibacillus sp. MG-45. Next base: position 30,868 of record NZ_JAXOFU010000014.1, read on the forward strand.
TAAGAAGAGGAGTGACCAGTTAGATTGTTCAAGGATGAGCGTTTTAAAGGATTAACTACGGAAAGCTTGAAGCGTGATTTTATTTCTGGAATAACCGTAGGAATTGTGGCCATACCTCTAGGGATGGCTTTTGCTATTGCATCTGGAGTAAAACCAGAATACGGTCTTTATACAACTGTTATTGCTGGAATTATGGTTGCGCTTTTTGGTGGTTCACGTTATCAAATAGCTGGACCTACTGGCGCATTTATTCCGATTTTACTAGCAATAGTATTAGAATACGGCTACGAAGATTTGTTAATTGCCGGTCTTCTTGCAGGAATCATGCTAATTATGATGGGCTTATTCAAACTTGGCGGACTTATTAAATTTATTCCAAGACCAGTAACTATCGGTTTCACATCAGGTATTGCAGTCATTATCTTTAGTGGACAAATTGGGGACTTTCTAGGTCTTGAAGGGCTAGAAAAAAAGCAATATTTCCATGAAAATATGCTAGAGCTAGGAAATCAGCTGCCAACGATAAATATGTATAGCATGCTGACCGCAAGTATTGGATTGCTTGTATTAATCATTATTCCAAAAATTTTCCCTCGCATACCAGTATTGCTTTTTGCCTTACTCGTACCGACAATTATAGCAACCATATTTTTTCCTGAGAAAGTCGCTACAATCGGCAGTGCTTTTGGAGGAATTCCGCAAGCATTACCTAGTTTTCAGCTTCCAGCCATCACGTTTGATAAAATCATACAGCTATGGCAGCCAGCATTTGTCATTGCAATGCTTGGTGGGATTGAATCCTTACTTTCTGCTGTCGTTTCTGATGGGATGACTGGTAAACGTCATCATTCTAATCGTGAACTAGTCGGTCAGGGGATAGCGAATGTAGTAACGCCATTTTTTGGTGGTATACCTGCTACAGGAGCGATTGCAAGAACCGCTACAAATATAAAAGCTGGCGCCGTAAGTCCCGTATCTGGACTTGTACAAGGAGGATTTGTTTTTCTTACCATATTGCTTTTAGCACCTTATGCTGCAAGTATACCTTTGGCAAGTATGGCTCCTATTCTAATGGTAGTTTCCTATAACATGAGTGAAATGAAATCCTTCTTACACATTATAAAATTAAAGAACAGTGATTCGCTCGTTTTAGTTACGACCTTTTTGCTTACCGTATTCATTAATCTAACTGTTGCTGTGCAATTTGGATTGTTGATGGCAGCCATATTATTTATTAAACGAATGAGTGAGGTACTCGCTGTAAAAGAAGTTATTCCTTCGCTCACAAAGGAAAATAATATCGGGGAAGAGGCGGTTGAAGATAGTGGTAACTGCTCACAGCTATCCTTTTATACTGTGGCTGGGCCGTTATTCTTTGGGGCTGCGGATAAATTTGAATCGATAATTACTCGGTCAATCAACAAGCGTCCACAAGTACTTATTTTAAAAATGAAATATGTTTCATTGTTGGATGCTACAGGTGCAACGAATCTAAGCGCCTTAGTAAAAGATTTCAAACAAATAGGTGGAACAATTCTCATTTCAGAAGTAAATGAAAATGTACTACCAATATTAAAAACGAGCGGGATATACTCGCTTATCGGTGAGGAGCATTTTTTTCAACGTTCCACAGATGCCGTAGATTATGCTTTACAACGCATCAATATAAAAAAATGTTCTCGCTGTAATCGCTGTAGTGATAATGCCTGTCAGGTTTTCGTTCCTAGTAACAAAATAAAGCAGATATCCTCATAATAGTGCTTGGAACATTTCTTTTTCAGTCCATGAGGTCGTCTCCGCGACAGAAGACACCGCGAAAATTCAGCTTGACGCGGTGTCGCACTTTTTTTAGGATTATAGAGTTAAATAACCGTCATTATCCTAAGATAATTTGAGCATGGAAGAAAGATCAGCTGTCGCTGTTGGATATACATACATAACCTGCTGCAAATCCTTAATTGGTAGCTTTAATTGAATCGCCATTGCAAAATAGTTAATTAATTCATCTGCTTGATTACTTAATAAATGTGCCCCAACAATCACACCTGTTTCTTTATCCTGAATCACTTTAGCAAAAGCAGTTTCTTCATTTTGATAGCGATACGTAAACCATTCTGATAAATCAAAGGTATGAAGTGAATACCGATCCTCTTTTTCTGCTGCTTCGACACTTATTCCCGCCATCGCTAGTTTAGGCGTTGTAAACACGACTGCTGGACTCCCGTAATAACTTCTTGCTGGGCTACGCTTATTTAATATCGCATCACTAACGATCCTTGCCTCAAGCTGCGCAACTGGTGTTAAAGGAAGTCCTTCTGTATTTGTCACATCTCCGGCTGCAAAAACAGACGGATTCGATGTACTTTGCAATGCTTCATTTACAACGATTCCCTTTTTATCAAAGGCAACATTTGCTTTTTCCAATGCGAACGTATCAATTGCTGGAACCCGCCCAGCACCATGAATCACACATTCTGCTTGCCACGCAACCTCCTCGTCCTCCTGTTTTCCTTTAACTATAAACCCTTCAGCTTGTTTTTCAATTTGTATAACCTCGGTATTTACATGAACTTGGATGCCAAGCTTCTCAGATGCTTCCACAAGCATTGTCGTTAAACCCTTATCAAATTGCTTTAGCACATGGTTTCCACGCTGGATAATATGCACCTCACTTCCAGCTCGAGCAGCAATATGTGCAAATTCAAAAGCAATATAGCCTCCGCCAACAAAGATGAGCTTTTTTGGTAATTGTTCCAGCTCTAAAAAATCGTCACTATAAAGCAGATGCTCCGCTCCATCAATTGGTAATGGTGCTGGCTTTGCACCAGTTGCGATAACGATGTGTTTTCCTTTTAGTATTTCATGATGTACTTGTATTTCGTTCTTGCTGATAAAAGAAGCCTTTCCACAATAGGTTGCTATTCCTCTTTTATTTAACTTTGCTTCTGTATTTTTGGAAACAGGTTCCGTGAATGTTCGTTTAAATGCCATCAGATCCTGCCAATCCAATTGATATGTTCCTCGAATTCCTTTTCCATCCAACCGGTCCATTTGTGCAATCAAATTGGCAGCATGAGCAAGTACTTTTTTCGGATTACAGCCTCGTAATGGACAAGTTCCTCCAAAGCCACGTGATTCAATGACAGCTACAGTAAGGCCATTTTCATTACATGCCTTGGCAATATTTAACCCTGCAGGACCTGCTCCAACAATTATGACGTCATACGTTTTATTCATCGGTATCTTCTCCCTTGAATCTCTTTTTTATAGTACCCTTCCCTCTTCCGACGATTTAAAAACGAAAAAACGGCTCACGATGATCGTGAACCGTCCATTATGAACACTTATTTTTCCATAGTTGATAAATCGCCAGCTGGTAAATCAAGCTCCCACGCTTTTAATACACGGCGCATTATTTTACCACTTCTCGTTTTTGGTAGAAAATCACGAATTTCGATTTCTCTTGGAGCTGCATGTGCCGCAAGTCCTTCCTTTACAAATTGGCGCAGCTCTTGTTCTAGTGTATCGCTTTTTTCATAACCATCTCGAAGGGCAACAAAGGCTTTTACAATTTCCCCGCGAACTGGATCTGGCTTTCCGATAACTGCCGCTTCTGCTACTGCTGGATGCTCGACAAGCTTACTTTCGACTTCAAATGGACCTACCCGTTCACCTGATGTCATAATGACATCATCATCCCGTCCTTGGAACCATATATAGCCGTCCTCATCCATTGTAGCGAGATCTCCCGAGATATACCAGCCTTCTAATTCAAAATACTCCTTCATCTTCGCTTCATTTTTCCAAATATGTCGCATCATTGATGGCCATCCTGCTCTTATACATAGACGCCCCATTTGCCCCCTCGAGACTTCATTTCCCTCACCATCTAATATAGCTGCTTCGATTCCCGGAAACGGTCTGCCCATGGAGCCAGGCTTAATTTCCATCGCAGGATAATTGGAAATCAAAACGCCTCCTGTTTCTGTCATCCACCAATGATCATGGATGCTCAACCCATACACCTTTCTTCCCCAATGCACAACCTCCGCATTCAATGGCTCACCAACACTCAAAATATGCCTTAAGGAGCTTAAATCATAGTTTTTAATGAGGTCGTCGCCAACAGCCATTAGTCGACGAAAAGCGGTCGGCGCACTATACCAAATTGTTACTCGATATTTTTCAATCGTGGCATACCAATCCTCAGGGGTAAACCGACCGCCCCGAATCACATTCGAGGCCCCATTTAACCATGGTCCGAATACGCCATAGGAAGTACCTGTTACCCAGCCAGGGTCAGCCGTACACCAATAAATGTCATCCTCCTTTAAATCGATTATCCATTTTGCCGTTTGATAATGCTGAATCATCGCATTATGAACATGTAGTACTCCTTTTGGCTTACCTGTTGAGCCAGAGGTGTAGTGCAAAATCATGCCATCCTCACGATCCACCCATTCTAAATCAAGTTCTCTACTTGCTTGCTTCATTTCTGTTTCATAATGGTGAAACCGTGTATTTGGCGTATCTTCTGGAATATCTCCATCACCGACTAAAATTATATCCTTTAAGTGTGGGAGCTCTTCGTACGGAACGCGTGGCAATAACGCGCCTGTCGTAACTAGCGTAGAAGCGTCACTATTTTCTAACCGATCACGTACCGCTTGCTCCATAAAAGCTTCAAATAAAGGACCAGCGATCGCACCGACCTTTAAAATTCCTATCAAACTAACATAGGTTTCAGGCTGACGCGGTAAAAATAAAAATACGCGGTCTCCCTTTTTTACATCTATTTTTCGTAGAACATTTCCAAACTTATTCGACAAGTACTTTAAATCCTGAAATGTATATTTTTCATCCCGTTTTAAATCACTGTAATATAAAGCCACCTTGTTTTTTCGCCATGATTCTGCATGTCGATCAATCGCTTCATACGCCATGTTCACCTTTCCTGTCTCATACCAGGAAAATTCCTTTTCTACGTCTTTCCAGGAAAAGCTTGCATAGGCTTCCTCATAGTTTGGCATATTTGGCTGTCCTTGTATGGATGCAGCTGTTTTACTCATACTTATTTCCTCCCCCAATACTGTAGTTAATTTATTCTATGGAAAAGCTATCGGCACTATGACCAACCGTTACGTACTTACATACACCCTTGACTCGTTCCTTACGATTCCCGATAGCCTGTATTCGCTTTTACCTTTACTTCTGCATATCGTACAGGATCTTGTTCCTTGGATAGAATTGTTCCGATATATCCGCCAAGAAAGCCTAATGGAACGGATACAAGGGCTGGATTAGCTAATGGAAACAAAGGCTCTCCAACAAACAATGCAGCACCTTCTACCGGTGAAAATACGCTCGGACTAATCGAAACGAGTATTAACGCGGAAAGTAATCCAGAAAGCATGGCCGTAATAGCGCCAGCTGTATTGAACTTTTTCCAATAAACCGTGTATAAAATAATGGGTAAGTTCGCACTTGCTGCAATACAAAAGGCAAGTGAAACAAGAAATGCAACATTCAACGTTTGAGCAAATAAGGCGAGTATAATCGAGAAAATGGAGACAGCTAACGCAGCATAGCGCGCAGCGAGCATTTGCTGCCTATCTGTCGCCTTGCCTTTTTTCATGATTTGACCATATAAATCATGGGCAAAGGCAGAAGCCCCCGACAGCACTAGCCCCGCTACAACAGCGAGAATAGTTGCAAATGCAACGGCTGAAATAAAGGCAAATAAAATATCCCCACCAATTGCTTTTGCTAACAATGGAGCAGCCATGTTCCCACCTGGATTCGCCGCTAAAATATCACTATGCCCAACGAACGCAGCAGCTCCAAAGCCTAAAAAGAGCGTTAATATATAAAATATGCCGATTGTCCATGTTGCTGTAATGACCGAGCTTCTTGCTGTTCGCGCATCCTTTACCGTAAAAAAGCGCATCAAAATATGTGGTAGTCCTGCTGTTCCGAGCACGAGTGCAATCATAAGCGAAATCGTTCCAAGTGGCTCGGTATACTTTAAGCCTGGCTTTAAAAAGTCAGCTCCATGACTTGTCACTGTTTTTACCTCGGTAAACATCGTCGAAATATTAAAGTTATACTTTAATAGAACAAGAAATGAAATAATGACCATTCCCGCCATTAACAAGACGGCCTTTGTGATCTGCACCCAGCTTGTAGCAATCATGCCACCAAACAAGACGTAGATCGTCATCATCACACCAACAATTAACACTGCAATCCAATAATCAATCCCAAATAATAATTGGATAAGTGCTCCTGCTCCAACAAGCTGGGCAATCATATAAAATAAAACGATAGTAATGGTACTTAACGCGGCGGCACCACGAACCTTCTTCGCATCAAAGCGCGCGTTTATCATATCGGCAAGCGTGTATTTTCCGAGATTCCGTAATGGCTCTGCAACGAGAAATAACACGACTAAGTAAGCAATGAGAAAGCCAATACTATAAAAGAATCCGTCAAATCCATTGAGCGCAATGGCTCCAGCAATTCCTAAGAAGGATGCCGCCGACAAATAGTCTCCAGCAATCGCGAGTCCATTTTGCCAGCCTGTTAGACCACCACCAGCAGTATAAAAATCCCCAGTCGTTTGTGTTCGCTTTGCAGCAAAATACGTAATGACTAGTGTTAATATCACAATAAGCAAAAATAGAATTACGACGGTCATATCCATCTTCATGAGGCTTTTCCTCCTTTTTCAATTTGATCTGCAATAATTTGATCTGCTTGCTCGTCAAAGGAAGAAGCTTTTTTCACATAAATGGTACATAAAACCCATGTCATCACAAATTGCGAAAACGCAAAGATCCATACCCAAGAAATATCACCAAATACCGGTGTATTCAAAAAGGTCGTATAAGAGGTTAAGATCGGCAGCATAAAATAAAACACAAAAAAGAAAATGGTTAGCGGCAAAATAAACCTTTTTCGATCTTGCATTAGCTTTTTAAATTGTGGACTTTTCGCTACCTTTACATAATCTACCTTTGGCATTGTCCGTTCTTGCTTATCCAACTGACCACTCAATGCTATCATCTCCCTTTCATTCCCCTTGAAAAATGCTCCTCCAAAATAGAAGTGAAGGATTGCCGTACCCTTTTCTTTTATTTCGAAAGCGCTTACTATTAGTATAGAGAGCACCGCTAAGTGAGTGGGATATTTTGTATGAATGGTAGAAATGATGGATTAAATGGTTTGAATCATTTCATGAATGGTTCGCTTGAAAAATCGTAAATAATGCTTTTCTTGCTGCTCGACTTACAGGAATCGTTGTTTGTTGTTTGTCCTTTAAGGTAATATTGCTCGTGCCGTTAAACCAAGGAGTAATTTCTTCGATTTGATCAAGGTTAACTAAATAACTGCGATGTGTTCGAAAAAATGCATAGCCTGCCAGCTTCTCCTCTAGCTCCTGTAGTGTCATGCGACTACGAATAACTTTATCTGCGGTATGAATCTCCAGCATGCGATTATCGGGCACCGCATAATAAATCGATTCTGGGGCAATAACAACCATTCGTTCCCCATCATCTAGTAATAGCTTCGGCGAGGCAGAAACAGGTGATTGCCGCTTTTTTTTCGCTCGCTTTCCTTCCTCCTCTATTTGCAAGCACCGTTTTCGCACGCGGGTCATCGCTGTTCGAAATCGCTGGTCATCATAGGGCTTTAATAAATAATCAATCGCTTCTATTTCAAAGGCATCCATCGCATAATCATCATATGCGGTCGTGAAAATAAATAACGGGGGCTGCTGCTCGCAAGCTTGACAAATTTGTTTAGCCGCGTCTACACCAGACATGCCTGGCATTTGCACATCAAGAAATATAACATCTGGTTCATGCATAAAATACTGCTCAACAAGCTGCTCGCCTGTTTCCGCTTCCGAACAAACATGCACATCGCTTTCTTGCGCGAGTAAAAAAGCCAGCTCCTTTCGTGCCATATGCTCATCTTCCGCGATTAACACACGAATACTCATGAGATCTCCTCCTTTCTTTGCTGCATTGTTTTCGGAATTCGAAATAGTACTTTACAGCCTCCTTCATCTAAATTCTCAAATTGAAGCTGTGCAGTTTCTCCTACCAATTGGATAAGCCGTTGATTCACGTTGTTCAAGCCTGTTCTATCTGCATCCTCTGTCTGCTTTTCTTGCATTACAAGCAAACGCTCTCGTGAAAAACCAATGCCATTATCTGTTACCGAGATACACCATGTATCCGTTTCTTCTTTGATTCGAACATCAATCCGTCCATTATGTGTCACGTTTCGTAAGCCATGCTGTACCGCATTTTCAACAAGCGGCTGAATCGTTGAGGGGGGAATATAAACCTCTGGCAAATGATCTGGTCGTGAAAAGTGAATAGCCATTTGACTTGCAAACCGAGCTTGAATAATATCAATATACGCTGCAACATGTGCACATTCTTTTTCTAATTTTACTAATGGATTAGATACAAGCTTCAGGTTAAACCGCATATAGTTGGCAAGCTGTACCGTAATATATCTTGCTCTTTCCGAATCTTCGCGGAATAAGGAACTAATTAATTGGAGCGTATTAAACAGAAAGTGTGGATTAATCTGCGCTTGCAAATTACGCAGCTCCGCATCACGAATATGTGATTTCAGCTTCTCAGCGGCAATTGTATTCAGCTGTTTTGACATCAATTGACCTAACCCCTTCGCAAGCATGATTTCAACAGGACGAATATGCTGTGCCTTGCGAAAATAAAATTTGATTAGCCAGGTAGCTTCATCCGCCTCTACTACTGGAATGATAATTGCCGCATCAAGCGGACAATCTTGTCTTCCACATTGAATTTCCGAACGGGAATAGGCAATTTTCATTTCCTTTGTACGCATCGCTTCCCGCGATATCGCCGTAATGATTTGATCTCCAGCCCGATGATGATCATCAGCAATGCCTACATGTGCAAGCACCTCCGTCCCACTCGTAACAGAAACCGCAGCAAGTCGGAGCCTTTCATGCAATAGGTCGGCAATACCAGCGGCCATCTGCTGCGGGTAATCCTTTTTCAAAAAGGGAAGTGCCTCCTCTGCAATGGAAAGCGCCTGTTTAGCGGCAAGTGCTGCTTCATTTTCTTGCTCTCGTAAAACAATGCCAATCATGGCAGTAAAAATAGCGATGGCAATAGAGTTGGATAATACTAAAGGCAACCCAATTTGATTAACAATCGCAACCGTTCCATTTGCTTCTGGATTGATTATTAATAATAATTGCATATGTAATACAGGAGGAAAGATGCCAATAAAAAGCGCCTTCATTGGTGAAATAACCCGTTCATTTGAAAAAAAACGTGCAGTTAATCCTGCTAATAATCCAGTTAAGGGATTCACTATTCCATTGGCAACCGCACCAATCCCCCCAAGGAACAGCAAGTGTGCACCTGCTATACTACCAGCTCCAAACCCGACAAACGGACCGCCGAGAAGCCCTGCCATTACAATTGCAACAAGGCTTGAACTGACAACTAGCTGATCCGCTTCCACTGTCCAAATAAAACTTCGTATGATCGTTTCTCCATCCATCATAATGCCAGTTATCGTGCTAGCAACCCCAAACAAGCCGAACACAAAGGCATGTACGATAGACATTTTCAAGCTATATTCGCGATATAGTAACGAACGAAATCCAGGGGTACGTGTTAAAACAAAGGCAATAACAAGCAACAATCCTAGTCGCTCAAATAAGATCATCGTTAATTCCTTCAAGCGCCTTCTCTCCTTGTAGCAATACCTGTATGTGCTTTTATGAAAAACTCCTTTTCCTCTACATGAAGCTGCTTACTTTCTGGCGATAAATAACTACCAATAATCGCACCTAGAAATCCGATCGGAATCACAACAATACCTGGATTAGAAAGCTGGAATATCGGCTCCCTTGAAATCCATCCACCATCCAAGTTCATAATATGTGGTCCAAGCACAACAAAAACAAAAGAAGCAATAAGCCCACTAATCATCCCCGTCATTGCCCCAACTTTATTAAAGCGCTTCCAATAAATCGTTAACAACAGCACAGGAAAATTACTTGAAGCCGCCACAATAAAGGTTAAGGAAACTAAAAACGTCACATTCATATTTTCAAGTCGTAATGCAAAGAGCGTTGATATAAAACCAATCCCTAGTGCAGTCCACCTCGCAGCAGTAAGCTGTTCCTTTTCCGTTGATTTCCCTTTTTTAATGAGATGGTGATATACATCATGAGAAAATGCCGTTGTCGCTGAGATGACTAAGCCTGCTACTACCGCAACGATCGTCGTGAACGCGATCGCCGAAATAAACGCGAGCAAAAAATCCCCGCCAACTGCCTGTGCAAGTAAAGGTGCTGCTAAATTTCCTGTTGAATCGGCAGCAACCAATTGTTCAAAGCCAACAATAGCAATCGCTCCAAGTCCAAGAACGAGTGTCATAACATAAAAAAAGCCAATTATCCAGGTTGCGCTAGTTATAGAACGACGCACCTCATGTGTGTTTTTTACCGTGAACAGCCGAATTAAAATATGCGGTAAACCAGCCGTACCCAAAATCAAAGCCAATTGCAACGAAAGCATTTCCAATGGCTGCTGAAATAAATTCCCGGAAAGAAAGAACCCTTCACCTAATGGGGTTCCATCTTGGACAGCCGCTAGCAATGCGTTAACATTCCAATCAAATCGCGAAAAGACAATTAATACTAATAGAAAGGTTCCCGACATAAGTACAACCGTTTTCACAATTTGCACCCATGAAGTCGCTAGCATTCCACCGAACACTACGTAAACGGTCATCAAACTGCCGATTATAACGACAGAGATAGAGTAATCGATATTTAATAGAAGACGAATGAGTAAGCCTGATGCGACAAGCTGTGGAATCATATAAAGAATAGATATTAAAAAAGCACCAACCGCCATCATTAAACGCATATGCGTGCCGGGAAAACGTGCACAGATGACATCACCAAGCGAATATTTCCCAAGATGGTGTACTGGCTCTGCAATAAAATAAAGGACAATTAAATAAGATACTAGAAAGCCAATTGAATATAGAAAGCCGTCATACCCATGAAGTGCAATCGCACCGACAATGCCTAGAAAAGAAGCTGCACTAATAAAATCTCCCGCAATCGCCATTCCATTTTGCAATCCCGTTAAACTGCCTGCTGCCGTATAAAAGCGATTTGCCGTCTTGCTTCGTTTTGCTGCCCAATATGTAATGATTAACGTACAAAGGATAATACATATAAAAAACAGGAAATAGGTAAGATTCACGATACTACCTCCTGTTTTCGCTCTTCTATCCACTGATCGAGTTGCTTTGCATTTCTACAATAAAGCCAGCCAACAATCCACGTCATCGGGATTTGTAGAAAGGCATAAAGCCAGCCCCATGTTATTTGAAAAACAACACTCGAACTATTCATAACATCTGGAAAGAAAGCAAGCGACAATGGAAGCATAAAATAAAAAGCAAACAAAAAAACGAGCATAGGTAAAACAAAACGTTTCTTCTTATCGATCAGTTTTGCAACATGTTCATCAAGCAACAAAGCCCACCTTCTTCCAAAAGTGAAAAGGTTTCGTACCTTCTCTATTATTATCAGTATTTTCACTTTATTATGAACATAGTAACTGAACAGAGAATGCTTGTAAAGCATTTTCACACAACTCTCGTAAGCAAATGTGCATAGAAAAAGCTTGCAAAGAAAGAGTGACGCTTTCTTTACAAGCTCTAGTTAGAAACAGTTATTTTTATGCATTAAATGCATCTGTTAAATTCGTTACAATTTGTTTTTTACGTGATACAACCCCTTTTAACAGGGCACGATTATGCTTTAATTCTACTCCGAACGCTTTTTCTACCTTTTCTTTTTTCGTTCCAAGTGCCAACACTTCTGAATTACTATTTAATATATCTGTTACAACAAATAAGAAAAGAGATAACGATTGATCCTTAATCGTTGCCGCCATTTCTTCCTCAATCTCTGCTTGCTTTGCATACACTTGATTTATATCAATAGCATTTACTTGTGCGATGACCACTTGTTCTCCATTCATTTCAAAGGTTTTCGCATCCATTGTAAGCAGATCAGCGACGCTTTTATCATTTAAATCTGTCCCTGCCTTCAACATCTCTAAGCCATATTCCTCTACATTCACACCAGCAATGTTAGCTAATTCCTGTGCTGCTTCTTTATCTTCCTGTGTGCAGGTTGGCGATTTAAAAAGCAAGGAGTCCGAAATAATGGCTGACAATAACAGTCCTGCAGCTGTTTTCGAAACCGTTACTCCTTTTTCCTGATACATCTTATAAAGAATGGTAGCTGTACAGCCAACAGGCTCCGCACGAAAATATAATGGTTCCTTTGTTTCAAAGTTTGAAACACGGTGATGGTCAATTACTTCAGCAATTCGTACATCTTTTATATTCGCTACGCTTTGTTGAAATTCATTGTGATCAACTAAAATGACTTCCTTCACGTCATCTCCTACTTTTTCAATAAAGCGAGGTGCTTTTACACCAAAATAATCAAGTGCATACTGTGTTTCCTTATTCGGTTCGCCAAGTCTAACCGCTTCCGCATTTATACCTAATTCATTTTTCAATTCTGCATAAACTAAAGCTGAACAGATCGTATCTGTATCCGGATTTTTGTGACCAAAAATTAATGTTTTTTCCATGTGTGACTCTCCTTACTATTTCAAGTCCATTATCATAACGGTTTTATTATTTCCATCTATAATAGATTACCATAAATAAAGGATATTTGAATAGCATTTACGCATGCTTTACGTTTCTGTCACATGGTAGGTTTTAGCATAGTCTAGATAGGCTAATTTTCGTTTTTGCGTTAAGGTAACTGCTCTTCAAATTATCGATTCCCATTTATAGTTCTCTAGTTAAAATCCTTTATATATCGAAACACTAGATATATTCCTGTGGCAAAGAATGCAATAGAATACTTATATAAGAAGAAAATTTGCCACATATATTCTTTCGGGAAAATTATGTCGCACAAAACCAATACAAATAACATAATAAGAGCACTTATTAATTTAATGTGGTTTGTTCTTTCGTCAGCTTCTCCAATTTTTTTAAGATAAACAAATATCAGAATCAATCCGATAAAAACCAATACAAAACCACTTCCAATAAGCATATTCCAATTACCGGTTGATCCTTCCGCCCAGGTTCTTAACGGATCAAAAATTGTAATTAATATTTCTGAGCTAATTTTCATTTTGATCACTTCCTCTCACATAAGTAAAAATATCGTTCACATTTACATTAAAGAAATCTGCTATTCGAAAAGCTAAAACGAGAGAAGGTGAATAATTATTCTTCTCCATAACAAATATAGTTTGCTTAGAAACACCGACAGCGTCCGCCAACTCCTTTTGTGTCATCCTTTTTAAAACCCTATATTCATACACCTTATTCTCAATGCAATCCTCAAATTTTTTCTTCAAGGTCAACACCTTCCTTTATAAGTACATCTATACAGTAAACTATAGTGTTATAAAAGTAAAGTAAACTTATATAAAATAAAATAAAAATTTGATTAGACCCTAAATGTTTAGAATCTAACCATTCTATAACTATGAACAAACTGGTCGGGTCGCTTACATATTTCATCACCTTTCAAATTAATAATTAGAGGGACTATAGACCTAGCTAATTATACTTTAAGCTCAGATGTTTGAGTAACACTAGCAATGTCAACCTCTTGATTAGACAACAAAAGATCCTACTGGACAATCCAAATAGTGTTAGCAATCCATCATAAGGATCCAGTCTTGATAATAGATTAAAAGAAAAAAACCTAATTCCTATCTTAAATACGGAATTAGGTTTGTGTTGTTCCTTAATGTCACTTTTTAAATACATATCCTATTTCATAAAACAACTATGGTGATAAAAATACGTATTGACGGCTCGATATTATTTCCTCTACTTTTATTGTACGGTTATTAATAAGTTATTTATAGACTTATATTTTAGTATTTTCGCGACTATACTATTATAGACAAATTTAAAAAAGAGGTGCACTCGTATGAATGATAAAAAAGATGTTTTAGATAATGGTCCTTTTTTCCATGGTACTAAAGCCGAACTAAAAATCGGAGATCTATTAGAACCGCAACACTTATCAAATTATCAAGACAAAAAAACTAACCATATATATTTTACTGCAACACTAGATGCAGCTAAATGGGGTGCTGAGTTAGCAGCCTCAAAATCTAAAGAAAGAATTTATATTGTAGAACCATTAGGTGAATTTGAAAATGATCCGAATGTAACCGACAAAAGATTTCCAGGAAATCCAACACGTTCTTATAGGTCTAAATCGCCTTTGAAAATAGTAGCAGAGTTAGGTTATTGGGAAAGACATTCTGATGCAGAGATAAACAATATGCTGAAGTCTTTAACAAAGCTACGTGAACAAGGAAATGCAGTAATATACGATTAGTCTAAATGTGTAAGGTGAATTTGAATGTTGCTTATAACCACTGAACTTTTGGACTATTATATAGAACTAAGTTCATTATTCATATGCTTTGGTACCAACCACCGCTACGTGCTCCTCAAAATCATAACGTAACCTCTCCCTTATAGCGATATTACAGACTACTCCTAATTACGAAAAAGTAGACCGATTGAAGGAATTCATTGTAAATTATTAGTGGGGCGGCCCATGGTTGTATGGATCATTTTCAACTCTATTCTACAAATCGGTTAAAAAAATGACATTACCATTACTTGCATTCACCCCGTATTGACAATCTAATTTACCGCACAAAAGATATTGTTTTTGTTCAAAGTCATACACATAATAAGGCTTTAACTCATATAAATTTTTCAATTTTTTATATGCCTCTCCCTTATTAATCGTTGAATTATCTGGTGCTTGAAATTGGTCAAAGATCTCCAACATCGGTTTATTATCCATATAATTTACTGCTTGTAAGCTGCTGCCATCAATGATAACCCTAAGTTTTCTTTGAAAGATGCGGTTGTCCTGTTTATTTGTTCCTAAGGATGCGTGAATATAGCCTTTATCACGATGTAGCGTTTTAAGGTTCCAAACGCCTGAGTCATTCGGATATTCTTGACGTAAAAAGTCTTTGACTGCTAAGACAGACGCTTCTTGCTCTTTCTTAGTAATCGGACAAGAATCAGGACTTGGCTGAGATGAAAAGGCTTGATCAGCTGTTATCCCCTCACATCTGATTTCTTTTCTAATAAATGAAATTTTCATTGGTGTATCCCAAGAAATGGTTTTATCGATGTTTATATAGGATCTTACATTAGCAATAAAATCAAACGGAATCATCGTCATTTGCTTATTTAAAATATAAACCTCTTCAACTCCATATACAGGGATTAATCTTTTTTGATCATGCGAAGGAAATTCAATCAACTTCAATTGTTCCTTTGCTAAATGTTCTACCTTATCAAAAGAGAGTGTATATGTTTCTTCTTTTATCATCTCCTTGGAAGGGAATTGGCCATGAACAGCAAAAAAAGTCAGCTTTCCTTCTTCATCAATTTTTATTTCTACAGAGCCAGACGGGGAAACATCAACTCCATTAATTACTTCTTTAAATAGAAGTCTCCCATCATCTTCTTTTTGAAGTTGCAATTGTCTTCCATAAGTTAAGCCAGTTTCCTGTTCCACCCATTTTATGATGTCGTTTATATGAAGACCTGCAAAGCTAATCCCGTTTTTTGCATATGTCTTTTCCATTACAAAAATAGCGCTGACAAACTTATGAGAATGAACATTGACTTCAATAACTGCTGTTCCTTCTGGGTTGGAATCATCCTCTGGTTCCTCCACATGGTTAGGAAACCATTCCATCGATAATGTATACACGGTTTCATTAAAGATATTTACATAACGATCAAGTCCATGTCTTTTTAAATAGTAGTTATCTAAGCCAAATTTTATTTTTGTAGCATCAATTAATCTTTTTATTCTACTATCCATCTTTCTATTCCCTCTCCTCTTATGACGAATACTTGCGCCAGTTTTGCTTATAAGTATTATCATTTCATCAATTCGGTCGCTATATTTTATCGTTGCCGATAGAGAAATTCGTTAGATCATAAGATTACGCCAGATCCCTATTTGTATATATAACCTTCATTCCTGTTCTTCTCTATTTTTTGACTAACACTTTCATACGTGGATTGACTTATAATTGTGTGTTGTATAGCTTGCTACAGCCGTTTTAATATTCATATACTCTAATACAGTCAAATTGTGCTCAATTGATGAACAATCACATTGTCTTCTTCATCTTTCAATCACATCATCCGGGTCAATCAAATTTGCAAATGACCACGTCTTGCCATTGTCCACCGAGATAAATTTAGCCAGGACATTTCCTCCTTGAAAATCTCCGTTTGGCCCCTGATTCACAAGCAGTATACCTTGGGACCCGTCAAATGTTGGAATTTCCGCTACTGTGAAAACCCCCTTGTACTCTGCCGGAATGGGTACATCCACCTGTGTCCAAGTTTCTCCGGCATCATCAGTTCGATATAAGTCTGGCACTTCCGGTTGGGAATTTCTAGAAATCGATCCGAATGACACGTATCCTAGTTTCTCATCGATAAATCCGCCACTCGTCACTTTTCGTTCTGTTGGTACACTTCCTACCTGACGCCAAGTTGAACCAGAATCAATTGTTTTGAAAATCATGTTGCCCTCCCAGCTCATTGTGCGATCTCCTGTTAAGATCAAAAAGCCATTGCTCTTGGATACAAAATCAAGGAGCCGCATCCGTATTGCTTGGAATGGCGTAGGAACTGATGATGTATTCCACGTTTCACCCTGATCCGTTGATTGGAGCACCTCTATATGCTGAAGTCCGCCAACAATAAAAGCTGTCCGTTCCGGTTTAATTATATAGCTTTCTTCCATTAATTCATGTTTTGGTCCATTATATTCGCCTTCAAATAATTTATTGATTTCTACTGGAACGCCCTTCCAATTTTCGCCGTTATCATATGTAACTTCGAGTGTGTTTTTCTCTATTCGATAACGATTGTTCTCATCAGGAACATCGATTCCCGCTTCTTTTTGATAGGTATTTTCAACAGGTGGTAAATCGCCAACAGAATTCGATATGTCATCAATCCTAAGGAGTGTATATTTGTTTTGACTCGTCTTTTTAATCCGGAATGTCCATTGGATATTTTTCACCGTTCCGTCATTCTGTACTTCACCCCAGTTGTGGTGGGTTGACCAGTTTCCCTTATCTAGCTTTGCCCAGAATGTTACCTCAACAGCAAACTCTGCTTCATCACCAGCCAATAATTGAAATTTATTGTAACGTACATC
This sequence comes from Virgibacillus sp. MG-45, assembly GCF_036409425.1. Classification (NCBI taxonomy): domain Bacteria; kingdom Bacillati; phylum Bacillota; class Bacilli; order Caryophanales; family Bacillaceae; genus Virgibacillus; species Virgibacillus sp. MG-45. The sequence goes on from NZ_JAXOFU010000014.1 coordinate 48,245, forward strand.
CGTCAGTCGCTTCCAAGGGCTTACGTCTTCCCCCGTGTACTGTTTCATATAATCAAACCAAAATCGATAAGCTATATCTTCCGGTTCACGACTGTCTTCTGCATCTACAGTAATAGTCATTGGCAGTGGTTTGTTCAAGTCTTCGTTGTAAAAAAAATAATAATATATGAAAGCAACTGCCGCCCCAAAAAAAATGAGCAAGACACTGGTTATAACGATTCTTTTTTTAGTTGAGATCATCCAATTCTCCTTTAACCACAATTTACAAGAGTGAAATTGTCTTTTTCCTTCGTAAAAGCACCCCAAAACCTCTTAATACCAATTATTTCAAATTAATCGATTGAACTCAATCTTTTTCCACAAAAAAGGCGCTTCCTTTTACGGTAAGCGTCCATTTCTAGAAATTATAAAACGAATAACCAAACTTATACCTTTTTGTTAGGATCTATTTATTTAAAAGAAAAATATATTATCCTTTAGCTTTTTTCGGCCATATAAAATTACTAACAGCTACTAGAAAATCGATTCCAAGTATGAGTGTCCATAACTTTAGGAAGCCATCAAGCACTTCAGTTCGAGAAGGATCATTGATGAAATAGATTAGACCAAATAATATTCCAGCACCTATTAAATATGCGATTACATGCTGTCCCCAGCTTTTCAAATAATCTTTCGCATAATCCATTCCATATCTTTTAACTGGTTTGGATCCCTGTTTCATTACATAATACTGAAATCGTATATCCGCCCATGCAATCATACTTTTACCAAACGCGATGGATACTCCAATATAAACCGCAGCAATGGCATGCACTTTCGTTGCGGTGGCACCCCGATATAAATCAATACTCGTAGCAATCAGTAAAATAAGGTCAATAACTGGTGTTAAAGCCAAAAAGAATAGACCAAGGCGTTTAAATTTTAAAATATAACGTGTAATGAGGCCTAATAAAATTAAAATCCAAAATCCAATTTCACTTAAAACAATCAGCCATGCAATAAAATTCACATCTACACTTCCTTATCTTTTTTTATCTAATGCTCGTATGTACAAATCTCTCATTGTATTTGTTTTAACTACCTATAGCTATGCTAAAACAGTCATTAAAACCATAATTCCATTAGTTAAACCGTGAATAATAACTGCGGGCCAGATCGAGTTGGTTCGTTCATACGCCAAAGCAAAGATAATTCCACTAAAGAAATTTACTGGCATTGTATTATATGTTGGTATATGAGCAGTTGTAAAGATTATGGAGCTGAATAAAATGGCTCCATTAAAACCTATGCGTGTACGTAGCCAACGATATAAAAAACCGCGATAAAAAATTTCTTCGTATATTGGTGAAACGACTGCCGCAGAGATAAAGGCAATTAGAAACGAAAAGAAAGTTACATTTTGCTGAATTGCTTCTGTTTTTCTATTTTCCCATCCATACTCTATAAGACTTGTAAGAACTACAATTAATAGAGCACCCACCATTAAAATAACAGAAAATAGAATAATGATGTTCCAGTCCTTCGCAGCGAACGGTTTGACCCCTACTTCACTCCATGAGAGTTTTTTTGGACGGAGGGCAATAAAATAAATGCCGAATACTAGAATTACTGCTATTGTTAACCCCATTAATGTTCCGGAATATAGCTGATTATCAAACCATGCTAAATAAATTGGCTGAATGATGTATTTAATACAACCAATTACAACTACAAATTCAAGCAACATTAAAAATATGAATTCTTTTACACTCCAACAGTCTTGTTCTTTCCAGTTCATTTGATTTTTTCCCATTCGTTCCCCCTCTTTCAATATGATATAATCTAACTATAATAGGTTACGCTGCGTAACCTTCAAGTTTTTTTCGAGGAGGAAGAGAAAGTAATGAAACGATGGACCACTGGAGAGTTATCGAAACAGCGAAATATATCCGTACGCACACTCCGTTATTATGATCAGATTAATCTCCTTACACCAAGCTTTAAGGAGGCTAACGGAAAGCGGTATTACTCAGAGAATGACTTATTTCAATTAGAAAAAATTTTGATTCTGAAATCTCTTTCGCTTCCATTAGAGGATATTCGCGGAATGTTGGATAAGCTGTCCTATAAGCAAATCCTAACTTCCCACTACAATTACCTACAAGAACAACTCGCGGAAATAAAAACAAGTATTTCTAACACTACTTCACTCATCAACATGATAGATTTAGAGGAATCCTTGCGTTGGGAAGATGTCTCCAAGCTGGTTCAAAACGCACAAAAAAACGCAAAAAAATGGCTTGACTATTTTCAAGAAAATGAACAAGCCATCCTACAAGAGACCCTTCCCAATCTCAGTAACAATGATGAAACAACACATCAATATATTTTACTATTGCAGCGTATTGAGTGGTGTATAAAGCAAGGAATGAAGCCAGAATCAGAGGAAGGCGTTCAAATCGCATCTAAATTAATTGCGTTATCAAATAATACGTTTCACGGAAATAGAGAGCTAGAAGAGAAATTCTGGGAGGTTAGAAAGCTGCCTGTTGAGGAAACTGGGCTATATCCGATTTCAGAAGATGTGCTAGAATTTGTAGAACGTTGTATTGCTTACACATCAAAGGGGTAACGTCTCGTTCGATAATGCCCCTATCCACTCACAATATGACTAATTTGCATTGTTTTTTTTCAGCTTTCTATAGCCCCAAAAAACATACCCACTCAAACATAACTGAATCACACTAAATCCTAAAAACGGATACGTTACGATATAGTCTTCATCTAAAATACAGATTTGAAATATCAAGCTACTGAAGAAAATGGCTCCCATAATAGCAGATACATACCAGACACTGTTATGCCTTGATGTAAAGCTAAACACCGCAGCGATAATATTACCTAGTCCAAATATGATAATCGCAAGAATTCCTGGCATAACCCAACTATCAAACGGAAGCTTTTCCGCCCAATTTTTAGGGTATGGTTCGGCAAATATCCCGCTACTTAACTGCACCATTTGAATTCCAAACCAAATGGCACCTGTCGCCAAAAACAAATCGTAAATAGCAAGCACCTTTGGTCTTTTTTGCTTCATGTTATTGATTTCCCCCTTTTAAACTTAAATTTTATTATAATTTATCTCATAAATAAAATATATATTCAGAAAACATATCGAAATAACTTTGAATCACACCATCCCAAATAGTGCACATGCCTTAGCCATTTCTCATAGCACGGACCATTACAACATGCTATAATCAACATAAACTGACCATAAACGCTTTCCTCAACTACGTTTGTGCATGAATAGTAGAAATGGTTGGTGCGATCAAACTATACGACAAAGGATTATTACATATGAAAAACTATCTTATTATCGGCGCTGGGATATTAGGCGCAACAACTGCATATAAGCTTGCCAAGTATGGCGCACAGGTTACTATTATTGATCGAAAAGCTCCTGGTCAAGCAACGGAGGCAGCTGCTGGAATTATATGCCCATGGCTTTCACAACGAAGAAACAAAGCATGGTATACACTAGCTAAAAACGGTGCACGCATGTATCCAGCATTAATTAAGGAACTAAATGAAGATGGCATTCAAGATACTGGCTATACCAAATCAGGCGCATTAAGCATTCACAATGACGAAGCTAAATTACAAGCGATGAAAAAAAGAGCAGAAGAACGCCGCCAAGATGCACCTGAGATCGGAGAAATTTCCTTCCTTAATGAAGAAGAAACGAGAGAATTGTTCCCACCAATTGCGGAGGGCTATCAATCCATCCACATAAGCGGAGCTGGAAGCGTAGATGGAAAGAAATTGCGAGACGCCCTGTTAAAAGGGGCTATCTTGCACGGTGCCAAATTCGTTGAAGGAGAAGCCACGCTTTCCTTGGAAGGACAGCTTGTAACCGGAGCAATCGTCAACGAAACGCATTATGCTGCTGATATTGTTATTGCAACGGCCGGGGCATGGATGAAACAGCTTCTTGAGCCTACACAGCTGCTATTTAACGGCAAAGCACAAAAAGGACAGCTTATCCATATTACGTTACCAGACATGGATACAACAAATTGGCCACTTGTCATGCCACCTATTCCTCAATCAATCGTTCCATTTGCTGATCATATTACACTTGGAGCAACACATGAGGATGCCCATTCATTTGATTTACGACCAACAATCGGGGCTGTTCATGATATTCTCTCAAAAGCACTCCAGTTTGCACCAGGGCTTGCAAATAGCACCTTAGTTGATGTAAAAGTAGGTTATCGTCCTTTCACACCCGGATTCCTTCCTGTATTCGGCAAGGTTCCAGAGCTTCAAGGACTGTTAATGGCTAATGGGCTTGGCTCATCAGGATTGACTACAGGACCTTATGTCGGTTCAGAGCTGGCAAAGCTTGCCTTAGGACTTCAAACAGAAATCAATGCACAAGATTATAATGTCGGTACGGCATTTTAGTAAACTACGAAAAATGAGGAACATATCATTTCGCAAACCATGATTACAAAGGGGGACTTCTTTTGAAAGGAAATAAACTGATCGTCATTATTATAATTACGATTGTATTAGCGATGGCATTAAGCTTTTATTTAATGGAAGTAATGGTAGAGGATAAGCAAGCGATGCATTCAATCAAAGTAAACGAATATCATTCCCTTCTATGAAACGCATATGCGCTCCATTTTGTATCGGACGTGAGATGGCAAAAGCCATCTCACCCTTTTTCATTAGCATTATTCGATAACACTACAACATTTTTTCCTTGAATTTTCTCGGTGTCATTCCAGTAAATCTTTTAAACAGACTTGTGTAATGACTTTGATTACAAAATCCAAATAATAACGCAATATCAAGTAATGATGAGTCCGTATGACGCAAAAAATACTTCGACTCATCTATTTTTTTATGATTAATATACGTTTTCAGATGCACACCAACTACTTTATAAAACATCGCAGATAAATAGTTAGCACTTACATTTGTTTCTATTGCAATCTCCTTTAAAGTTAGTGGCTGGAGTATATGATCGTGAATATATTGAACGGCACGATCAACAATTTCATTGTGATAAGCACTTTTCCGATAATCCTCGACTGCTTGAATAAAATAATGGACCATCTCATATTCAAGCTTCCTTACCCCTTCTGAATCCGGCGTATTCTCAACCCTACGGATAAACACATCACTTAAATCAAAGGCATGCTCTGGAGGAACACCCGCTCGAATTGTCGCTCGTGCAAACAACGTACAAGAGCATATTAAAGAATTTTTCAACGAACGAAGCGGAATATGCGCTAACGTTGCGCGGTCCAATTCATTAATTTGCTGCAATAATTCCTGGGCTTTTGCTTCATCTGCTTTTTCCACCCAATATAAAAGCTCCCGTTCTAGTCGATAGTTCGGGTGTGTGAATAATGACTCTTCATTATCCTTTCTTGCTTTTAGAAAATCCTGGATAACACTTTTCTGAATGGAAGACGTTTTTTGCATTTCATTCATCTCCAGTATATACAAGTTAAATTTTTAATAAAAAACATAATATTCTAATATAAATGTACGATGAAAGCACTTACAATGCAAGTGAGAGTTAGAAGAAAATAAAGAGGAGGTCAACAAAAATGAAAAAAATGAAATCAATCTTATTATTTTTTACCACTTTATTACTATTTTTATTAGTTGCTTGTAGTGAGGATAGCAACAAATCCTCGGATGACGCAGAGAAAAAAGATGATGATGCAGCAGCATCTGAAGAAGTTGTTATTAAGCTTGGAGCACAGAATGACAATACTCCGGCAACACAGGCACTTATCGATGCCTTCAACGAGAGTCAAGATAAGTACACGGTGGAATGGGATCCATTAACAAATGACTCAGCCCAAATGCATGACCAATTGCTTAACTCCTTAACAAGTGGTTCCAGTGAATACGATGTTATTTCCATGGATGTCGTTTGGGCAGGAGAATTTGCTGGTGCTGGCTTTTTAGAGCCAATTGATGTTCATATGAATAAGGCTGGATTAAACAAGGAATTATTTAATGCCGGATCAATGGATTCCGGAAATTATAAAGGAAAACAATATACACTTCCATTCTTCCCTGATGTTGGCCTGCTTTATTTCCGCTCCGATATTGTAGATGAGGCGGATGCAGCAAAGCTAGAAAGCGGCGATTATACGTATGAAGATTTATATGCAATGGCAGAAAAGTATACAGGGAAAGCAGACACAAAATATGGGTTTTTATATCAATCCAAGCAATATGAGGGATTAACAGTAAACGTAACTGAATTTAGTAATTCCTTTGGAGATGTAGCTGCTGGACTAGAGCAAATGCATCAATTTACAACTGCTTCTTTCTCACCAAAGGATTTATTAAACTTTACTGAAGGAGAAACACATACGAATTTTGAACAAGGAAATGCTGTTTTTGCTAGAAACTGGCCATATCAATTTGGACGCATTTCTGGTGAAGAAGATGGGGTAACGATTTCAACGGATCAGGTTGGTATCGCTCCTCTTCCAAATGGCGGCTCTGTTGGTGGCTGGCTGCTCGGTATCAACAAAAACTCAGAGCATGTAGAAGGCGCATGGGAATTCATTCAGTTTGCAGCAGGGGAAAAAGGACAAACAATTATGGCAACAGAAGGTGGATACTTACCAGGCTACAATGCATTGCTAGAAGACAGTGCTGTACAGGATTCGAATGTTATGCTTACCTTCCCTGGCTTCCAAAAGGCGCTAGCAAATGCGATTGCACGCCCTGTTTCTCCAGAATACAACAAAGTTTCTGATACGATTCAAGTGGAAGCACATAAATATCTTAGCTCTGGAGAAGGACTGGAGGAAGTCACAGCCGCAATTAAAGAAGCGATTGCAGAATAATTACGCTTCCATAAACTCCTTATGACTGCTTTCATAAGGAGTTTCCTTTTTCTCCAGTCTATTGAAACCGTTTCATCCCAATACACAAAGAGGTGATCGAAATGAAGCATAAGTTGGGCTTTAGCGGCTGGTTTTATTTATTACCAACCCTTATTCTAATTGGAATATTTTCCATTTGGCCCGTTTTTCAGTCTATCACATATACGATGTTTGATTATAAGCTAAATGACCAACAAAAAGCTGGTCTGTACGTAAACGATCGGTTTAATACCGACTTATTTAATGAAACCACCTTATATGTTGGCATGTTTCTCGAAGAAGAGCTCGCTTCTGTTTCCGAGCAAGCGGATAAAGATTTAATCCGTGACACGTTAACCAACTTAAAAGAAAGTGCTGCACCATATGCATCACAAGAAGGAATCATTAAGCTTTCTTCAAGTGAAGCTAAGGGTATTCAAGCACTGTATACTACAACGAAAAAAACAATCGATACGTTAAGTCAAAAATATACATTAACACATGCTGAAAACCTACCACTATTAGTAGAAGATATTAACAATAGTATGATACCTTCCAATTTTATCGGTTTAAAAGCCTATAAAGAGGTCTTGTCCGATGAACGGATGCATATTGCGCTATGGAATACGATCTTATTCACCCTTGTATCTGTCAGCATTGAGCTTGTATTAGGTTTAGGGCTGGCAATGATCTTAAACAAGGCAATGGTCGGCAAAGGGATTGTAAGAACAACCTCCCTCATTCCGTGGGCAATTCCAACAGCAGTAGCTGCCCTCATGTGGAGCTATCTCTATGATGGTAGCAGTGGTATAGTCGCTCATTTCTTCGAAAACGTAGGATTAATTAGTCAATCACAGGATCTATTATTAAGTGGCAGTGGTGCAATGGTATCTACAATCATCGCCGACGTTTGGAAAACAACGCCATATATGGCGCTATTATTATTGGCAGGACTGCAAAATATACCAAAAGCATTATATGAAGCGGCAGCTATTGATGGTGCTTCTCGTATAAAGTCATTCTTCCAGGTTACATTGCCATTATTAAAATCTTCTATACTTGTCGCCCTATTATTTCGAACACTCGATGCATTTCGTGTCTTTGACTTAATTTATGTACTAACAGGCGGTGGTCCTGGCGGAGCAACAGAAACGATGTCTATTTATGGCTATAAGCTGATGTTCGGGCAAACCAACTTTGGCTATGGCTCTGTTATCGTCATGGTAATGTTCGTCTGTGTCGCCCTGATCGCAATTATATTTGTGCGCTTACTCGGGACGAATCTATTAGATCGAAATTAAAGGAGTGAAAACTATGAAAGCCACTAAAAAAAGACGTTGGATCATTTTTGCTGCCTTTGTAATAGTCTACCTGTTTATTATGATTTTTCCTTTTTTATGGATTTTCATCACTTCCTTTAAAACAAGTGGAGAAATCTTTGGTACTGGTGCATTTCGTGCTATCCCAGAAGACCCGACGTTTGGTAATTATGTCACCGTATTATTCGAAAAAGGAATCCTAAAAGCAATTGCAAATAGCTTTATTGTCGCAACAACGACAACAATCTATGTCATTATTGTCGCAACCTTATGTGCTTACGCAATTTCACGGTTTCGTTTTAGAGGAAAAAGTATTTTACTAGGAATCATTTTAGCAGTATCTATGTTTCCACAAATGATTATTACTGGTCCTGTTTACAATCTTTTTTATAAGCTCGACTTGTTAAATAGCTATGCAGTTATACTGCCTTATTCAACGATTACACTTCCAATGGGAGTTTGGATTCTTGTCACCCATTTTAATCAAATTCCATTGGCGTTAGAAGAATCAGCAGAAATTGATGGGGCAACCCGTTTTCAAACATTGTACAAAATTGTCTTTCCATTAGCAGCACCTGGAGTTTTTACAACCGCAATCATTACCTTTATAGCTGCTTGGAATGAATTTCTATTAACTATTACATTGAATACAAATGCAGCATATCACACTGTTCCAGTTGCCATTTCCTTTTTGCGCACCCAGTTCTCGATTTTGTGGGGCGAGGTCGCTGCTGCAACAGCAATTGTAACAATACCTACATTAATTATCGTATTGATTTTCCAAAAGCAAATCATCTCCGGCCTTACAACAGGAGGCGTAAAGGAATAGAAAAACGCTGTCACATATTACTGTATCAACAAGAAGTGTAAGGAGTGATACTATGTCATGGGTTATACAATCCCAAGCAACGGACAAAGAAAGCATCGAACTAGAAGAAAGCTTATTTTTTACTGGAAATGGCTATATTGGTATCCGGGGAAATTTCGAAGAAGGTGCACCAGACGAAATTCAATCCATCCGCGGAACTTATCTGAATGGATTCCATGATATTGTTCCGATTTCATATGGTGAAAAACTATACGGCTTTCCTGATACACAGCAAAAGCTTGTTAATATGATAGATGCCCAAGAGGTACAAATTTGGGTCGGTGAACAGGATGAAGCAGAACAGCTTTCCTTATCAACTAGCGAACTATTAGATTATGAACGAACGCTCTATTTAGATAAAGGCTATAGTGAGCGAAAACTGCACTGGAGATCAACGCACGGTCATGAGCTTATTGTCACCTTTAAACGAATGACCTCCTTTCAGACGAAGGAACTTTTTTATCAGCATATTACGATCACGCCTAAAAGCAAGGATATTCCGATTCGAATCGTTTCTAACGTCCGTGGCGATGTGCAAAACTTTGTTGATCCAACTGACCCTCGCATTGGGAGCAGTCATGCAAAAACATTAACCGTTCAGCAAACGGAAGCAAACGATACAGCAAGCTACATTGAAGTGAATACGACTGCTTCTGAGCTTTCCGCTGCAGTCCTGTCTACGGTAAAAATAAATCAACCAACTGCCACAACACATATGGTTGTGTACGATGAAAATGTGGAAACAGAAATTGCGTTTACCTTAACAGAACCAACAATATTTGAAAAACGCTCCTTGTACACGGACTCAAGACATACCACGGATTTAAAGCAAACGTTACTTCAATTGCAACACGCAATGGAGCCTTTATCTGCAGAAACGCTATTTTCTGAGCAAGAAACCTATTTAACTACTTTTTGGAAGCAGACAGACATCCAAATAACAGGTAATCAAGCACTTCAAGAAGGGATTCGCTTTAACCTCTTTCATGTTCTCCAATCAACAGGACAAGATGGCATTTCAAACATTGCTGCCAAAGGTTTGTCTGGTGAAGGCTATGAGGGACATTATTTTTGGGATACAGAAATTTACTTGCTCCCACTATTTACAATGACCAATCCAAAGCTTGCGAAACAGCTGCTCTTATATCGCTATTCTATTTTAGATGCCGCACGGAACCGCGCAAAAGAAATGGGCCATCAAAAAGGAGCGTTATTTCCTTGGCGAACGATTGCTGGTGATGAATGCTCTTCCTACTTTCCAGCAGGATCGGCTCAGTACCATATAAGTGCTGACATTGCCTATAGCTATATTCAATACTTTCTAGCAACAAATGATGTGGCATTTTTAGCGTCAAACGGAGCGGAAGTTTTAATAGAAACAGCACGCCTATGGATGGAGGTTGGTCATTTTTCAAAAGGGGCATTTCGCATTGATGCCGTTACAGGACCAGATGAATATACGTGTATCGTCAACAACAATTATTATACGAATGTCATGGCAAAGCATAATTTATCATGGGCAGTAAAAGCAGTTCAGCTAATCAAAGAACACAGCCCTGCTCAATACCAAGAGCTCAAGCAGCTTATCCAGCTTCATAATGCAGAGCTCGAACAATTTCAGCAAGCAGCGGACGCGATGTACCTTCCTGTTGATGACACACTACAAATCAATCCACAGGATGACACATTTCTCCAAAAGAAAGTATGGGATTTCGCTCAAACGCCGAAAAGTAACTATCCATTATTACTACATTATCATCCATTGACACTTTATCGCTATCAAGTATGTAAGCAAGCAGATACTGTGCTAGCACATTTGTTATTAGAAGACGAACAAACAGAAGAGGTCATGAAGCATTCCTATGATTATTATGAACAGGTAACGACACATGATTCTTCATTATCGACCTGTGTATTTAGCATGATGGGCGCACGGCTTGGATATATGGAAAAGTCGTACCATTACTTTTTAGAAACCGTCCGTCTCGATTTAGATAATACCCAAGGCAACACGAGACACGGACTTCATATGGCAAACATGGGTGGAACCTGGCTGGCCATCGTTACAGGCTTTGCAGGGATGCGTGTAAAGGAAAATGGGCTTTTCTTCCGACCAAATATTCCTACGGATTGGGAAAGCTTTTCCTTTAGACTTTCGTTCCGTGGAAGCAGTATTCAATGCACGATTACACAAGAACAGCTTGCAGTGCAGCTTTTATCCGGCGACGCCGTCACGATTCATGTATGGGATAATGCGTATACTGTGACAGCAGATTCTATGATTCAAGTAGCTATGCAACAAGGAGAAAAAGTAAATGAGTGAGTTTATAGTGGAGGAGCATGCAACATGGTGAAAGGCTTTATCTTTGATTTAGACGGTGTCATTACAGATACAGCAGACCTACATTATCTGGCATGGAAAGAGCTCGGAGACAAAATTGGGATTGCCATTGATCCAACCTTTAATCAACAGCTAAAAGGAATTGGTCGCATGGAATCCCTCGAGAAAATTCTACACCACGGAAATAAAGCAGATGTATTCTCTGCCGCGGAAAAAGCCCAATTAGCAGAAGAGAAAAATGAACAATACAAGCAATTAATCAACCGTTTGACACCAGATGATATTCTGCCAGGCATTCCTTCTTTATTACTTGAGCTGCGTGAAAGACAAATTAAAATCGGTCTCGCATCGGCGAGCAAAAACGCACCTGCTATCATCGAAAACCTTGAATTAACATCTTTCTTTGACAGCATTGCTGATGCGGGAAGTGTAGCAAGTAAACCAGCACCAGATATTTTCTTGCTCGCTGCTGCTGAATTAGCCGTCGAACCAAGTGAAGCGATTGGAATTGAGGATGCAATAAGTGGCATTACCGCGATCCAACGTGCAGGAATGTTTGCCGTTGGTGTAGGTGATAAGAATGTTCTACAAGACTCAGATTATATCGTCCCTTCTACAGCTGAGTTGTCTGTTTCTACCATTCTCGAAGCTTGGGAGAGGCATAAAAGCGAGCATGTGTGAAGTATAGGTTTTATTGCTAGTAAAAATGGAAAGCTGCAACGTGCATATATTAAATCCGCACGTTGCTGTTTTTTTGTTGAGAGAATTTTTACATCCAATTAATCCACTATCCATTCTTCCCCATTATTTCATAGACTCTCCATTTCATAAGAACTTCATTTTTTCTTTTGTTTATGCGAGATTAGAAACTGAAATTAATCATAAGATAGTTTATACTTAACAAAAACATGCGAAAACTTCAAAAAGATATACGATTGCATCATTTTTTTACTGATAAAGATGAGAAATGAAGTTTACCGATAAAGAATGGAGAAAAATTAAATGAATCACGCTATTGAGCAACGCATAATTGATACATTTCAGCATCTACATGGGCACGCGGAGATTAGCTGGCAGGAAGTTGAAACAACTAAATACCTTGCCAACCTTCTAAGCGAAAGTGGATGTACGGTTAGAACATTTGACGATTGCACTGGGGTAATTGGTGATTTTGGCAATTTTGATCGTGGGTTGCCCATTGTCGCAGTAAGAGCAGACATTGATGCCCTATGGCAGGAAGTTAATGGAACGTTCCAAGCGAATCATTCCTGTGGACATGATGCCCATATGGCCATGGTGTTAGGACTTTTATGGAAGCTTGAACAAGAAGAAGCTGTAAAGGATAACATCGCAGTTCGATTTATTTTCCAGCCAGCAGAAGAAAAAGGTGCTGGTGCTTTAAAGATGGTCGAAAAAAATGTAGTCGATGATGTTACATATTTATTCGGAGTTCATGTTAGACCTGTCCAAGAAACGAAGCTTGGTCACGCAACACCAGTAATCGTACATGGTGCAACAAAAATGTATCAAGGAACCATTAAAGGCGACGATGCACATGGAGCACGACCACATTTAAACGATAATGTGATTGAAATCGGAGCTCAAATCGTTAACTTGCTCAAGCAAATCCATTTAGATCCACTCGTCCCCCATTCAGTTAAAATGACGAGCTTCCAAGCTGGAGGAGAAAGCTCAAATATTATTCCGGGAAATGCAACCTTCTCGCTTGATTTAAGAGCACAAACGAACGAGGACATGGATCTTCTAAACTCGAAGGTTACCAATATAATAGAGATGATTAAAAACCTATTTGAAGTAGAAATCGAATTAGAAGCGAGCGGCGAAATTGCAGCAGCTAGGTTAAATGATGATGCAATCTGCCTAATGCGAAAAGCAATCGTAGAAGTATTGGGAGAAGCAGGCTTGGATGATCCACTTATCACACCTGGTGGCGACGATTTTCATTATTACACAATTAAAAAGCCATCGTTAAAAGCAACAATGCTCGGTCTTGGCTGCAATTTGGAACCAGGATTACATCACCCTGAAATGAGCTTTGACAGAAGTGCATTACTAACCGGAACAAATATCCTTTACCATGCTGTTAAAAATGTGTATGGGGTAAAGTGAATGGGTTGTGATAGGAAGATTTGCTGGTTGGAAGAGTTCAAATTAGTATCATAAATAAAATCAAGCTCGCACTTGTTGGATTAGCAACGTTTGCGAGCTTTTATTCGGAACTAAGGTACAGATTAGAAGTAACTGTTGGTATAATTAAAGTACTCTATGCGATTATATGCTATAGAGTAATAATATCGAGATGTTCCCTGGAGCATCTCTCATTTCCTTTTTTATTGAGGTGATTACGTGGATCATGATGAGTACAAAACATATTTAAAGCAGCAATATTCCCATAAGATTCGACCGTTACAATCAGTTAATGACGTTATCTCCGCATTTCAAAAAAAATTAGATATTGCCGAAACAGAATTATCAGAATCCGAAGTTATTTTCTTAAAAATTACAATTAATAACTATATTAATGCACACAAAAACGACCCTATAAAATCTAACTTGGATAACTTAAATTTCATTTCGTATGAAGTAGTAAGAAATGAAAAAAGTGAACATTACTACAATCATATGGGGATTACATCTAATAATGAAAGGATACTTGTCATTATTGAATCCCAGTTAGATGCAATAACCTCCAATTGCGAAGAACTAAAAGTGGATATGATTATCGAACGTGGAATCGAAACATCTCATGTTAATCAAGAAACACCTGAGTTGTTTGCATATCTAATGCTTTTTGATTCTCATAATGAGAACCATTGACTACGACAGAGGATATAAAAACTAAATCTGTCCATGAAGTTAATAGTATAGGAACGTTTAAGTATTTAAAATATGGCATTGAAAAGAACATGTATGTTGATATTTGGGTAAATGGGACGGGCACTTATCAAGTTAAGAGATTAGCTATTTCATAAACTAAATTAATTTAAAATAAAACCGATATAGCAAATAAAATGCTATGTCGGTTTTATTTGCTTTTAAACCTAAATTCCTTTTCTTAATTAGTTGTTCAGATGATTTAAGTTATGACACTATATTTAAAAAGTAAGCCGACAAACCGACTTTTTTCTGTACCTTATTCAACTAAAGCACCAAATAGTTTAAGTGAACCTATGCACATAGTGATATTATATTAATGGGCAGTAAACTTATTATCTCTATAAGCCGTTCTGAAGCCACAGTCTGTGCTCTGTACCCTCCGTTGTACCATGTTGCATTGGAGACCATTTTTTCTACAGTTCTAAATAATATTACTCTTGACACTGCATCTTTAAAGAAATTCTCTGTAATAGCTAAATTTTCTTTCTCCTAGAGAGAACTAGGATGCCAATAGTCCTAGTTCCCCAATTTTATTATGAATTGTTGAATTTTATTATCAGTATGTTGATTCCCTATAAATTTATGCTGCCCTTTCTACAGTTTTCGTATAGAAGAAAAAAATTTTCTTTATATATTCATCCGTCAATCAATACCAAAATTGCAATACTGCTTGATTCCCTAACTGTTTTACTGTAATCAACCCCTTAATTAAAAGGTATTTCATTGGTAAAAGGACACATTATACGTTTATCAATTCACATACTATCTTGCTTCTGCTATTTTTTTAAAAGAAACTTGATATCTTGCCTTATTCGCCATACCAATCATTAAAACTAGTATTCTTCTCTTTTCCCATCTGTAACTTGAACCAGTGCTGGTATATAGTTCTATATCATTGATTTTATTTACATCTAAATCAGTACAATCTACTAAATACATTTCTTCTCCTTGATAATCTATAATAATAGGGAAAGATTGGCGTTCTTCTTTTATATCCATACTTTTAATGTTGTTTCAGAGTAATTACATAACCCTATAATCCAATCCTTTTCTGAACTATAAGTTATAGCCTTCTCTATAAAAGTTGGGTATGGATACAGTTTAAGTACATAACCTGTTATTAGTGGCTTACTATGGTATTTATTATCCTCTGTAGGGTCAATTGCATAATTAGCAAACTTATTGTAAGAATTTTCACCTTCGTGATGATTAGATAATTATGAATCCCTAAACCTGAACTAAAACGAATTTCTGATTGTATTTTTTCTATTGTTTTCATTAGCGAATTACTATCTAATACATACAAACCATATTCTTTTTGATCAGGACTTCCTTGTATATTCATCCTGCTATCTAAATTATAGTGAGATTTTACCTTTCTACTACCCCACATTTCCCATTCGGTATTTGCTAAATCCACCATAATGTCATTGGTCATTAACAAATACGGAACTTGCTTTGGCTTCACTTATAGTGAGGACTGACCCTCAACACTCATTCCACGCTTTTCCAAGCGTTCCAATCCCGTTTCGATCATTCTAGTATGAATATCCTTTTCTGCCCTCTCGGCTATTCCTCAGTATCGTTGACGTAATTAAATTTTTTCTCATATTCTTCATTACTTTATCAACGTGTACCCCCCTACTATTGAAATAGTTTTTCTTAATTTGGAATGTCGTCATAACTCGATAATAGTAAAGATCAACTAATATGCTAAATTCTTTGTCTTTCAGTTTAATTTCATAGTTAATTGCTCTCAAGTCATAGTTTTCCCTTTCCGACGTTCTATACGGAACAAAAAATCGCTTATAGATGGTAGCGAATAGTTTTTATTATCGTCTTTCCGGGTAAAAGAAACTAACAATCTAAATAACTATCTGTTTATTAATGCAAAAATAATAAGGCGGTGAAGGAAAATGAAGGATACCTTTAAAAAAGGAGTCACATTAGGATTAGGTCTTGCAGCAGCGAGTAAAGAGCATACAGAAAAAGTAATAGATGAATTGATGAAAAAAGGAGAGCTAACCAAAGAAGAATCTGATGACCTATTCAGTCAGATCAGAAAGAAAGGAGAAGAAAACCAAAACCAAATTGATCAAAAGATTCAGCAGAAGTTAAAAAAGAAGCTTGAGGAATTAGATGTTGTTACAAAAGATGATTTAAGAGCAATTGAACAGCGTTTAGACTATTTAGAAAAACAAATGAAACGTGATAGCTAAAAATATAATATATTGCTAGAAAGCAGGGATTATCATTTTTTCGAAAATGAGGCATATGCAAAGATATCGTGAAATTGCAGTAGCTTTTTCAAGGAACGGCTTTGGATATATAGTCAAAGAATTAGGTCTAGATCAGCTTTTTCCATTACCAAAGAGAGTAATGTTAAGTAAAGAACAAGATAAAAGCCAGAAAACATTAGGAGAACGACTTCGCTTGATTTTAGAAGAGCTCGGTCCTACGTTTATAAAAATGGGACAAATGGCTAGCATGCGGCCAGATGTCATTCCAAAAGATGTAATGAAAGAATTAGAACTCCTTCAAGATCAACTTACGCCATTTTCATATTCAGAAGTAGAAGCTATAGTAGAAAAAGAATTAGGGGCTTCGGTAGAAGAGTTGTTTCAATCGTTTAACCATGAACCAATAGGGGTCGCTTCAATTGGACAAGTACATGAAGCTGTTTTACCTAGCGGTGAAAAAGTTGCAGTGAAGATTCAACGTCCTAATATCGGGAAGCAGATTCAAACTGACTTAGAGATCTTACATGAATTAGCGGATCAAGCAACATATCGCATAAAACGTTTAAAAAAATTCCAATTAAAAAATATGGTAGAAGAATTTGAAAAGGCAGTTCTAGATGAGTTAGATTTCGTTAATGAGGGAAGAAATACAGCTATCGTAGCTAAACAATTTAAAGAGAACAAGCATCTAATTGTGCCAAAAATATACTGGGATTATACCTCAAAAAAAGTGTTGACGATGGAGCATATCGAAGGGGTAAAACTAAATGATATAGAGGAACTCGATGAGCGAGGCTACGATAAAGCAATCATTGCAGAGCGATTTAGTGATGCAATCCTTCATCAAATTTTTAAGGATGGATTTTTCCATGCGGACCCGCACACGGGAAATTTACTCGCCTTGCCTGGAGAAAAAATTGCATTGTTGGATTTTGGAATGGTAGGAAGATTATCATCTGACATGCAAACGCATTTTGCCTCCCTCATAATCGCGATGATTAGACAAAAGCCAGAATCGATTATTAAGGCGATTAGAAAGATGGGAGTTGTACCAGAAGACGTTAACGAACATGAACTAAGAGGTGACATTGAGCAGTTCTTGATTAAATATTATGATGTCCCATTAAGTGAAGTGAGCTTAGGTGAATCTGTGACGGATTTATTCTCGATCGCACATGAACATGATATCTATATTCCAACTGACTTAACCTTAGTAGGCAAGGCATTGTTAACGATTGAAGGCGTAATCGAACTGCTTCATTCGAACTTAAGTGTAGTGGAAGCAGCAGAACCATTCGGAAGAGCGCTTATTCATGAACGTTATCATCCAAAAAACATCGCGGAAAATATCTTTGATCAATTAGAAGATTATGGCGACGTTCTCCATGATATGCCGGAACTAGTCCAAGAATTATCTTCTATTATGAAAAAAAGAAAATTACCAATCGAAATATCGATACCAGCTGCAGATTCTTTTTTTACAAAGCTAGATCGTGTCAGCAATCGTATTTCTTTTAGTATTGTTCTACTTTCTTTTAGTTTAATTATGGTCGGTTTAATCATTGGCTCTGCACTCGGTAGGCAAACTTCTGTACTGTGGAACATACCTGCTATTGAAATAGGCTTTGTCATTGCGGTGTTAATGTTCGCTTGGATGATGTATTCGATATTTAAATCAGGACGCTTTTGATAAAAATCTAGTTGATATAAAAATCGTTGAAAAATGTTTGTATCATTTATAAGTGGGAAAATATTCACTGTGTCGATGTTATTTTTAAAAGGGAGGATAAATCTTCATGAGTAAACAAGGCCATGAGAATGAAGCCAACCGTAAAAAGAAGCAACTGGAGCAATTCACATCTGAGAATCGCGGTAAAAAGATGACGACGAACCAAGGAGTAAAGATATCTGAGGATGAGTTTTCGTTAAAAGCAGGTGAACGCGGGCCAACTTTAATGGAGGACTTCCACTTTCGTGAAAAAATGACTCACTTTGACCATGAACGAATTCCAGAGAGAATTGTACATGCTAGAGGTTTTGCGGCTCACGGAGAATTCGAAGTTTATGAATCAATGAAACCATATACAAAAGCAGGATTTTTACAAGACCCTTCGCAAAAAACACCAGTATTTGTAAGGTTTTCAACAGTTGCCGGTAATAGAGGATCTGGTGAATTAGCACGAGATGCCCGTGGCTTTGCGACAAAATTTTACACAGAAGAAGGAAATTATGATCTTGTTGGAAATAATATACCTGTATTTTTCATTCAAGATGCGATAAAATTTCCTGATTTAATCCATGCATTAAAACCAGAGCCACATAATGAAATGCCACAAGCTGCATCTGCACATGACACGTTTTGGGATTTTGTAGCCAATAATCAAGAAACAGCTCATATGGTAATGTGGGCAATGTCAGATAGAGCGATTCCGAGAAGTTTTCGAATGATGGAAGGTTTTGGGGTACATACCTTCCGTTTTGTGAATGAGGAGGGCAGATCACATTTTGTGAAGTTTCACTGGAAGCCAGTACTTGGAACACACTCTGTTGTCTGGGATGAAGCGCAAAAAATTAACGGGAAAGATCCAGATTTTCATCGCCGAGATTTATGGGAATCAATTGAAAATGGAGACTATCCGGAATATGAGCTAGGCGTTCAAATGGTACCGGAAGAAGATGAATTTAACTTTGACTTTGATATTTTAGACCCAACTAAACTATGGCCAGAAGAAGATATTCCGGTGAAAATAATCGGGAAGATGACCTTAAATAAAAATGTGGACAATGTTTTTGCTGAGACAGAGCAGGTAGCTTTCCACCCAGGTCATGTGGTTCCGGGAATAGATTTTACTAATGATCCATTGCTACAAGGTAGGCTATTCTCTTATACGGATACGCAGTTGATTCGTTTAGGTGGCCCTAATTTCCATGAAATACCGATTAACCGTCCTGTTTGTCCGTTTCATAATAATCAGCGTGACGGATACGGTCGACAAACAATTAATCGTGGTCCT
Organism: Virgibacillus sp. MG-45; assembly: GCF_036409425.1. NCBI lineage: Bacteria > Bacillati > Bacillota > Bacilli > Caryophanales > Bacillaceae > Virgibacillus > Virgibacillus sp. MG-45. The sequence continues at coordinate 67,815 of NZ_JAXOFU010000014.1, forward strand.
GTTAGTTATCATAAGAATTCGCTTGCTGAAAATACACCCGCAACCTCAACCGAAAAAGAGGGTGGTTATACTCATTATCATGAGAAAATCGATGCCCACAAAATTAGGGCAAGAAGCGAGAGCTTTAAGGATCATTTTTCACAAGCTACTCTATTCTGGAATAGCATGAGTGACGCTGAAAAAGAACATTTAATTGAAGCTTTTAGTTTTGAATTAGGGAAAGTAGAAAGTAAATCGGTACAAGAACAAGTGGTAGAAATGTTTGCTAATGTCAGTCATGAACTAGCAACGGCATTTGCGGGTGCAATTGGCGTAACGCCACCAGTTGAACGTGAAAATAGTGTAATGAAAAGCTCCCCAGCATTAAGTCAGGAGAATACCATTAAGTCTCCAAAAACAAGAAAAGTAGCGGTGATTTTAGGGCAACAATTTGATGGCAAGGAAGTTACAACCGTTCTAAATACACTTACTAAAGAAGGAGTACAAGTAGAGGTTATAAGTGATAAATTAGGAACTGTGGAAGGTTCCGATAATACTGTGCTAAAGGTAGATCACACCTTCTTAACAGTCGATTCAGTTTTATTTGATGCAGTGTATGCAGTCGGTGGAAGTGATGAAGATAAAGCTTTTTATAAAAAAGCTGCGTGGTTTGTATATGAAGCCTACTCACATTACAAACCGATTGGTGCAACAGCAGATGGTATAAAACTTCTTCAAGTAGATGGAATGGAAGATGATCCAGGTGTCATATATGGAGGTGATGCAATTAGCTTTGCGAGTAAATTTATAGAAGCAATTGCTGCCCATAGACATTGGGGAAGGGAAATCGTATAACCAATAATAGAAAGAGAGCTGACTTTTATGAGGTTAGCTCTCTGATTTTAATACATAAGCCCATTTTAAATATAATGTTTACCTGATTGATAGCGAAAGTGACTATAAACATATAGAAGCAGATAAGGCAAAAGAGACAAATTATACGTTTGAATAATATAATCTGATAAAATTATTTCAACAATCAAATACTATATTAATCTTTTTCTAATTGCCGACCCCTCAGATCATCCAATGAAGTATCTTACTCTTTCACACGTTTAACCAAACTGCTTCATTCTATTTCCTCAAATTCATCGAGCAGTGCACGTACTTCATCTGTTGACTGTGTACTCATTAATTGATTTCGTAATTCACTCGCCCCATTAAATCCGCGAACATATATCTTAAAAAAGCGATGCAACGGCTTGAATGGGCGTGGCTCAATTTTTGAATAGTCATCAAGAAGATCCAAGTGAAGCCTTAAGAGATCAAGCAATTCCTTCTTGTCGTGCTCTCTTGGTTGTTTCTCAAAAGCAAATGGATTTTTAAAAATTCCGCGTCCGATCATTACACCATCCACACCATACTTCTCGACAAGCTCCAAGCCTGTTTGACGGTCAGGAATATCCCCATTAATGGTCAACAATGTGTCTGGAGCCACTTCATCTCGAAGCTTCTTAATTTCCGGTATTAGCTCCCAGTGCGCATCTACTTTACTCATTTCCTTTCTTGTACGCAGATGAATGGAAAGATTAGCGATATCTTGTTCCAACACATACTTCAACCATTCAAACCATTCTTCTATATAAGTGTAACCGAGTCTTGTCTTTACACTTACCGGCAAGCCCCCTGCCTTTGCTGCTTGTATTAACTCAGCTGCAACCTCAGGTCGACGGATAAGACCAGACCCTTTTCCATTCCCTGCCACATTATCTACAGGACACCCCATATTAATATCAAGCCCTTTAAACCCTTGCTCTGCCATTCCAATACTCATTTTACGAAAGTTCTCAGGCTTATCTCCCCATATATGTGCTACCATTGGTTGCTCATCCTCTGTAAAGGTCAAGCGTCCACGCACGCTTTGTAGCCCTTCTGGATGACAATAGCTTTCCGAATTTGTAAACTCTGTAAAAAACACTTCAGGTCTAGCTGCTTCACTCACTACATGGCGAAAAACGACATCCGTCACATCTTCCATTGGTGCTAGTATAAAAAATGGTCGTGGTAAATCACGCCAAAAGTTATTCGTCTTCATTAAATTCCAATCCTCTCATGCTAATATCCTAGTTAATTATCCCAAACTTAAAAACGAAGCATCCTTGCTTCCTATACACTTATACCATGCTTAAGCCCTTTTTATCAACCGGATTGTATCCTATATAACTCACTTGCAGCATGAATTCACAGTTCTAATCAGTTCTCACCATTGTTATTAATATTGCCGATTTGCTTAGGAAGGAAGCAAAGATAGAGAATTCCCCCTTCGAATACAAAAGCCACTTTCCTTCAATTCCGATGCTTTATGTATTCCTCTAATAATTCATCTACTTTTCTAAAACCAAACATATTCTCGTCTATAATATCTTGAAATTTAGATTTAGTTATTTGTTTTGAAAGCTGACCAGTCTCTTCTGAGCGTAATTGGTTATATATAGTTATGAAATAGCTCTTAAGTAATTTCAAAAAAGCTATTTCTTGTTGGTCAAGCTTATCATTCTCCACAAATGAGGGGATGTTATTTCCTTTATATGTAGTTCCTTGATTAATAACTGCTAATGTAGTTTCTAGATAATTGAGTGTTCCACCCATTCCTTCAGTATAATAAGGCACCCTACTAACCATATAATCCAGAATGCTTAGGTTTTCTGTTAAAGATAAAAAAGACAAATGCAAATCAACTTTGTTCTTCTCTTTAAGTATGCTATCAATCTCTTCTATTGCATCCTTTACCTCATGGAAAATATCATGCATATAAATGGTATAATAATTGTTCCTTTCTTGATTGACTTTATAAAATAGAAAATTAAAGAAAAGACTAATACACAGTACAACTACTAAAAGCACCAACAATGTCTTTATATTTTTTCTCACAATATCACCCTTGCTTTAGTTATTCTAATCTTAAATTAGAGATATTATATTATAAATCCGAATACTTCTATTATAAGCTTACTGAACAAGCAATTATAGACATATAAGATGGAAACTGGTAAGGAGCAAATTCACGCTCCACCCACATCATAAAACCAAAAAAACGCTGATTTTACATTATGTAAAATCAGCGTCAGAACTATATTTATTAGATTTTTTTAGATACCAGTGGTCGGGGTCGAACCGACACGTCCGTGAGGACACGGGATTTTGAGTCCCGCGCGTCTGCCAATTCCGCCACACTGGCAAAATATAAAAGTTAATTCTTGGAGGCGGCAACCGGATTCGAACCGGTGGTAAAGGTTTTGCAGACCTCTGCCTTACCACTTGGCTATGCCGCCGGTTACTCAAGTAAGAGCGGAAGACGGGATTCGAACCCGCGACCCCCACCTTGGCAAGGTGGTGTTCTACCACTGAACTACTTCCGCGAATGGCTGGGCTACCAGGATTCGAACCTGGGAATGACGGGACCAAAACCCGTTGC
>NZ_JAXOFU010000015.1:0-65684 GCF_036409425.1 Virgibacillus sp. MG-45
GATTTACCTTACCTTTTTGTTTTATACTTCTTTACACAAGATATTGTACGTCATCCGTTTGAGGCATTTCTCGCTCGAGTCGGAGCGTTTCTTGATCGAATTGGGGCTGTTCTCGCTCGAGTTGGGGCTGTTCTCGCTCGAATTTAGAGGGTTCTCGCTCGAGTTAGGGTGTTCTCGCTCGAGTTTGGGGGATTCTCGCTCGAGTCGGAGCGTTTCTTGATCGAATTGGGGCTGTTCTCGCTCGAGTTTGGAGTGTTCTCGCTCGAGTTGGGGATTCTCGCTCGAGTCCAGGTATTTCACGCTCAAGCTGGGGGATTCTGGATCGCTAATACGTCCTATACAACAAAAAACACTCGGAAAAGCGCATTATCTTTTCCGAGCTGTGCCCGAGGAAAAGCGAATCCATTTTCAAACTGCGATGCTATTGTTTTGTCTCATCTACTGTATCGTTATCCAATTTCTTTGTTTATCAACGGTTGCTTCCATAGGTTCCACGGATAAGTCTCTGGATAAATCCCATCTACTGCAATTACTTCATCACGAACTGGATGCGGAAACGAGAGCGTATGCGCAAATAAGGCAAGCTGTTGTCCAGGTTGGTTTACTGTTTGACCATATTTTTGATCACCATAAATTGGCGTCCCGTTTGCAGCGAGCTGCACTCGAATTTGATGAGATCTTCCAGTATGCAGTTGAACCGATACAAGGCTCATTCCTGCTTTTCGTCCCAACACCTCATAACTAAGTCGCGCCTTCTTCGCACCCTTCCGTGTCGGCTCTACGACATACACAATATTTTTCTGTTTATTTTTCCATAAAAAATGCTCTAATTCCCCTTTTTGCTTTACTGGTGTTCCTCGAACAATCGCCAAGTACTTTCTTTCCATTTCATGCCGTTGTAGCATTCGTGATAATCTAGCGGCTGCCTTCGACGTTTTAGCAAAAGTAATCACACCACTAACCGGACGATCCAATCGATGAACGAGTCCTAAATAAACATTGCCAGGCTTTTGATATCGCAGCTTTAAATCCTGCTTTAAGATAGAGAGCAAGTCTAAATCTCGCGAATGATCTCCTTGTACCGGTATATTCATAGGCTTATGTACGATTAATAAATGATTATCCTCGTACAGTATATCTACATCCATGCAAAAATCCTTATCCCTTCGATATAGTACATTCCATGGTATCATATGGATACAGCATTTGCCTGGAAATTGGATAGAATGCTAGGAAATTATATATTTCCGTTCCCAAATAAATGGGCTCTCCTGCTTTAAGAGAGCCCGCCTGCATATTTCTTATTACTTTTTATTAAAAAGTCTTTGCTCCATTGCCATCTTCCTAGCAATTCGTGGCGCATTCCATAATGGTGGTAATAACAGGAATGAGACGGGAACAGCAGTAATGACAATCGAATTTTGAATCGAAGCAATACTGTTTTCTCCGATTGACAAAATCATACTTGTCGTTAATCCAAAAATGATTGCCCAAAACACACGTAACCAACGCTTCGGGTTATCATTCCCTGTTAAAGTCGCCGCAACTGTAAATGACATAGTATCCACCGTTGTTGCAACAAAGATAACAGATACAAGTAAAAATCCAATGCCAATCCATAATCCCATTGGAAGCTGATCAGAAATAGCCATCACAGCAGCAGACATGCCTCCTTCATCTAATGCCTTGGAAACTGAACCTGGATTCTCCATCTCAAAAAACACACCTGTTCCACCTACAACCGAAAACCAGAAATTATTCACGATAGGAGCTACAATCGATACCGCAATTATCAATTCTCGAATCGTACGCCCACGAGATATTCGGCTAATAAATACAATCAGCATTGGTGCATAGCCGATAAACCAACCCCAAAAGAATATGGTCCAATAACTCAGCCAATCTGCATCTCCGCGATAAAGACTCATCGTAAAGAAATGCTGCAAATGGACGCCTGTTCCACCAACAAACGCATCGATGATAAACATTGTTGGACCGATTATTAAAATAATAATCGCTAAAAAGATAGTAAATCCAACATTATATCTACTTAATGTTTGAATTCCCCGATCGACTCCTGTTGCAGCAGATATTGCAGCAATAACAGCCAAAAACAGAACGACGATAACACTTAATGTAAGTGTATTCGGCACTCCGTATAAGTGATGAAGTCCGAATGAAATTTGTAGTCCTAAAAAACCGAGCGGCCCTAATGTTCCAGCAACCGTTGCGATAATAGCAAACGCATCTGCCGAAGTACCAAGGATGCTTTTACCATATATTTTTTCCCCGAAAATAGGATACAACAATCCTCTCGGACGAAGTGGTAGCTTTTTATGATAATGCACATACATCATTACAATGGAAGCTAATGTCCCTAAAATCGCCCATGCACTAAAACCCCAGTGCATAAACGACTGTGCGAATGCATTAAAAATGCTATTTGAACCATCTTCTCCAAATAGAGGTGGCTTCGTCATGTAATGATACATTGGCTCAGAAGCAGCCCAAAACACACCACCACTTGCTAACAGTGTAACCAAAATCATGGATACCCAGCGAAAATAACTATACTTTGGTTTGTCCTGTTTCCCTAGTCGAACTTTTCCATATTTAGAAAAAGCTAATCCAAGACCAACAACAAAATTGGCTAAAAGCAGGACCTGCCAATATGCACCAAAAAAGTTAGCGGAGTAGTTAAAAAGCGATGTGATCACTTTGTCTACTCCATCACTATTAAAATAAGATACGACGATAAATAAAACTAAAAATCCACCACTAATTATAAAAACTGGCCAATCTAAATGATTATTTTCTTTATACTTCACGCTTTTCCTCCTAATTGAAATTAGGAGCAAGTGTCCAAAATAATACGTTTGCCTTTTAGACCGTTGGGCAGAAAGTGACTATTCAAAGCTAAAATAATCATTGACAGAAACCACCAGCTTGCTCATATATACACGATTAAAAATTATAAGGAACGACTTGTTGTTTGTCAAACCGCCATTTCCTAACTATTCTGGGCATATTTCGATTTACTACGGGATTTTTGCTATGTTAGCTATTAATTCCGAATAAATGCTTCCTATACTAACTGTTTATTTGCTAGTCTCTTACTATTTCTTCATTTTTATACTCTATGTTAAATCCTTTATAGCGTTTGCATAATCAAGTCTATGTCCATATACAGCGGTTTCATGTATACTACATATAGACGTATATTACTATATTAGTAGAAGGATGAATAAAAATGCCTATACCTTCCAATTCTGCAAAACTAATTCGTAAATCAGCAAAGGAAAACGTCCTCATGCAGCTTCAACAGTGGATTATTGACGGAACGTTAACACCAGGTGAAAAGATAAATGATAAAGAACTAGCGGAAGCACTTGGAGTAAGTAGAACTCCTGTCCGAGAGGCATTACAACTTTTAGAGGTACAAGGCTTTGTAAAGATGTATCCTGGGAAAGCAACACAGGTTACCGAAGTCGATAAGGAATCAATCAATGAATTACTCCCGCCTCTGGCCGCATTGCAATCGATGTCTGCCGAGCTTGCCATTCCAGAACTCACAGATATACAAATTTTCCAGTTAGAGCAAACGAACCATCGGTTTGCAGAGGCAATTCGTACAGAGAACTACTTTACCGCACTGAAAATTGATGAAGAATTCCATCAGATGATTGTCGACGCAGCAAACAACACGTACATTCATAAAATTATCGATTCACTTCAAGCTCATGTGAGACGATTATTTTTTCATAACTCTATTATATTGACCGAAAAATCGGTACAAGATCATGTGCATATCATAAACTATATAAAGGAAAAAGATCGCACAAAAGCATCGTTAGCAATGCGAGAAAATTGGTTGCGCGCAATTGAGGAATTCCAATCCTTTAACAAAGCTTAAAGAATACTTTCTTACAAATATAAACGCTTTTATAAACGTTATAAAGTATACTAAAAACCCGGCTATCCATTCTGGAAGCCGGGTTCGTATTATGCCTCTACTGTAACTGCACGCTGTATGCGACTAATAATCCCTGTAACGAAAATAACAATTAATACTGGAACGAGCCAGCCGAGCCCATCACTATAAAGTGGCAGGGTCTTTTCATAAAATGAGATAATCGGTGCAAGCCAGTCGAAATAATCGATTTTAAATAAGTCACAAAACGTCTTCAACCCATCAATAATACTAATCAAAAAAGTCACCGCGATGGTAGATACATATACGAACCGCGCATGCGCAAAAAGCGGTGAAAGAAAAGTTAATAGCATCAGTACAATTGCTAATGGGTATAAAAACATCAACACCGGAATCGAATAATTAATAATATTGGCAAGCCCAAAATTAGCTATAATAAAAGTTAACAATGAAAAGAACACAACAAATTTCTTATAGCTAATACGCGGAAATAGTGTATGGAAATATTCTCCACACGCAGTCATTAAGCCAATGCTAGTCGTTAAACAAGCGAGCGTAATAATAACTGCTAGCATAAAGCTGCCAGCCACTCCGAAGTAGTGTGATGCTGCATTGCTAAGAACAGGGCCACCCGTATCAAATAAGCCAAACTGCTGCATACTGGTTGCTCCAAGATAAGCAATTCCTATATAGATGACAGCAAGCAGAAGAATCGCCACAGCGCCGGCCTTTGTAGTTGCAGAAAGTATGCCGCGCGTTGTTTTTACGCCCATCGATTGGACAGCTTTGATGACGATAATACCAAATACAAGTGAGGCCAAGGCATCCATTGTATTATATCCTTCTGTAAAACCTTTCATAAACGGGGCGTTTGCATAGCCTGGCTGCGCAGACTGAAATGCTCCCATCGGTTTTACAAAAACCATCACAAGCAATATCGCTAATAGAACTATAATCCCTGGTGATAATATTTTTCCAACACGATCAACAAGCTTCACAGGATTTAAAGAAAGCCATAAGCTAACCGCAAAGAATATAAAGGTAAATAAAAACAAACCGATTGGATGAAAGGACTCACTCACAAATGGGGCAATTCCAATATCATAAGCAACCGCACCTGTACGAGGAGCTGCAAAAAACGGGCCAATCGTTAAATATAATACCGATGTAAATAAAACAGCATAAACAGGGTGTACTCTACTCGCTAATTCTTGCAGATCACGACTTCCAGAAAATCCAATCGCTAAGATCCCTAGCAACGGCAGCCCTACCCCTGTTATTAAAAAACCAATTACAGCCGGCCATAAATTTTCTCCAGCATTTTGACCAAGCTGTGCTGGAAAAATTAAATTTCCGGCACCAAAAAATAAAGCAAATAACATAACACCCACTATGAAATAGGATGAAAATGGTAGCTTTGAATTCATTCCAATGTTCCCCCTACGATCTGCACACCACTTTTAAAATATGCAATATATCAGTGGAATCATCATACTACCTTTAGTCTAAAAAAACAACAGGTTTCGGCAAATTTTTTGTTTATTTTGAAACACAAGAAAATTTAATGTCGTCATATGTCATCTTATGCGTTCGATCAGCACCGTTTCCTTCGTCGCTTCATGATGGTCCGTTGAATAATATCACGTATTCATCGGCAGTTTAGCCTGCAAATAGTGCCTCCTGCAAATTTGCAGGAGGGGGAAATGGATCCTATGCTATACTATTCCATATATATCCACTCATTTTCGAAATGAAAAAACACGAACAAAAGGAGAATCCAGTTATGAATGATATAAATCCTTCTGGCGACTTTATGTTTAATATAGTCCCGCTTTTTATCGGTATTATCTTTGTCATTATGATCATAATAATTATCGTTCGATCTGTCGGAGCAGTAAAACAATGGAATAAGAACGAACAGTCGCCAAAATTAACCGTTCCAGCAGTTGTAAAAACAAAACGCACTAAAGTAAACCGACACATTCATTCAGGCGAAAACAACATGGGTCACGTAACTACGACATATTTTGTAACAATGGAATTTGATAGTGGTGACCGATCAGAATTTAAAATTTACGGGAAGGAATTTGGTCAGCTTGCAGAAGGTGATGTTGGAATGCTTCACTTTCAAGGCACCCGCTTCTTAGGCTTTGAGAGATCCAGAGAAAATACATAATCCGTTTATTAAATTTATAGCACATACTTAGCAATGTATCGTTGCTAAGTTTTTTTATTAAAATTCAAATAAAATTGAATATTTTATTCAATATTTATTGAATTGACCATCCGAATATTATAGAATAAATGAAAAGGATGGAGGTAATAGAATTGGATATTATTCATGCCACAAGTAGAAAACGAGAAACATACACGGTTCAACTGACTACCTCTCTATTATGGGAGACCGCACTAGGAATAGCGGCAATAACAAATACACCTTTACTTCACACACTAGACAAGTCAACTGCAGATTTGAAAGCACTCAAAAATAGCTTTTCATATGAATTAAGCCAAGAGCTCCATTTTGTTGAAAAAAATAACACGTGGAAAGCGCTCCTTAATTTACTTCACCAAAAAGATTTCAAAAGCATCAACTGTTTCACTGAATTTATCGAGCAGTTATCTCCAGTTGAATTATGCTTTCATTGCCTTCCTTATATTGGACTAGAACATGAAGCGCTGCGGAAGCAAACAGCAAACGGGATCGATTCCGCCCGGCAGCAAATGAAGCAATTAACAACAGAAAATCCTTTCTTACCTTCCTATATTGACTTTATCTCACAGGTTGATACCGCCGTTTTAAAAAAGCATCTTGTCTCTGTTATGACAGGCTGGTATGAAGCAGTTATCCAGCAAAGCAAGGAATCGATCGAAGCTATTTTGCAACAGGACTATAATACAAAGCAAAAGATGCTTCATTCAATGACACCCGAACAGTTTGTTCATTGGGCAACTGGAGGAGTGAACTACCAGCCTGAACCAAGTGTTCAACATGTCCTGTTGATTCCGCAATATATGTATCGTCCTTGGACCATTGAGGCAGACATTGAAGCGACAAAAGTATTCTACTATCCAGTTGCGAATGAAAGCATCACACCGAATGATCGCTTTACACCTAGTAATACGCTACTTCTTAAACAAAGAGCACTCGGTGATGAAACAAGACTTCGCATAGTGAAACATTTGTATGAAGGAGAGGCAACACTCCAAGAGATTTCTACTAAAATGGAGGTTGGTAAAACGACCGTCCACCACCATCTAAAGATTCTTCGTGCAGCAAAGCTTGTTCAAGTAACAAAATCAACATACAAGCTAAATCAAAAAGCATTAGAAACACTTTCAAATGAACTCACATTTTATTTAGATCAGTGAAACCTCAGTCATTGAAGGATTCAATCATCCCATTAGATTGTTAATTGAACAAATCAATAAATCGCGGTCGTTTCAACTCCCACTAATTGTCGCGCGCGATAGAAGTGGGGGCTTGCGCAGCTTACATATGGGATATATTAAATAGATGGATGGGATATTCTGATGAAGCAGAAATTAAAAACGAATCGTTCGTTTCTTCTATTGTTAAGTGGTAATGCTATTTCAGAGCTTGGAGGCGCATTTGGAACATTTTGCAACTCGGTACTGATTTACCAATGGACAGGATCTACGTTGGCATTAAGCAGTATGTGGCTATTATATTTCCTACCTTCCCTTGTATTGCAATTATTTATTGGTCCGTTTATTGACCTGTGGAGCAGAAAGTGGCTAATGATTATTTCACAATGGATTCGTGGAACGATATTCCTTATTCCACTAACCGCTACCATTTTTAATCAACCAGAGCCTTGGACAATTTATGCTGTCCAAACTGTAATCGGACTGATCACGCCTGTCTATACACCAGCAATGCAAGCGATTCTTCCAACGATAATTCCTAAGGAGCAACTCATTACTGCAAATGGAATTGTTGACGGTATGACAAGAACAATGACATTCCTCGGTCCATTGCTAGGCGGAATTGTAGTAGAATTAGCAGGTGCACAATGGACACTTGCTTTCATTAGCACCCTCTTTCTTACAAGCGGTGGGTTGCTGCTCATCGTTAAGGAAGCTACTACCACTTCACAGGAACGAAAAGCATGGGCACAGCAATTTTCAGAAGGAATTACATTTTTCTTTCGGCAGCCTGCAATTGCATGGCTCGCATTTTTTCTAGCAATCGTACAATTCGGCGTTGGTGTAACAATGGTAATTACACTTCCTTATATCACCGAAGAATTAACGGGTAGCAATATCGATTACGGTTACTTTATGGCCGGATTCCCATTTGGCTATGTTATAGGAACCATGCTTGTAGGGAAAATCAAGCTTCCAAGTATTCGCATGCTTATGCTTGGCTCCCTTACTGTAGGTGGACTTACCTTTATCGCGCTCGGTCTCAATCAAAGCATCATTTTAGCCATTGCAATTGAAGCTACTGCAGGGGCTGCCTTAGGAATATTTGGGGTACATAATACGACAATCTTCCAATTAATTGTACCGAATCATATCTTTGGAAAAATCGCTTCCGTTCGACTTGTATTTATTCGCGCAGCTATTCCCATTGGCGTATTCTGTGGAGGTATTCTCAGCGAATGGTTTGGGATTCGTCCCCTATATTTTTTGATCGGTACACTCATTTGTACTATCTCGCTTTCAGGAATGTTGCTGCCGTATTTTAAAATCTTGGATCATGCAATCGCAGAAAAAATAAGTTAATTAGAATGAGCAGCTCGATATAATTATCCCTTATCATAATACAAGGGAATTCAAAATAGAGAAGCAGCAAAAACCTGATCGATTTACTCTCCTCGTAGCTTCGGGAGTTAACCTTTACAGCAATCCAAAATTATTTCCTACTTTATTTTGAAAATCCTTTTGATTTTAGAACAGTATCAATCCCCTATTTAAAAGAGGCTCTGTTTATTTGAAAAGCAACTTTTAAATCAAATTAATATGGGTCTTAGGCTATCCTATACTCTAGCATTGAAGGTATCTGACCTAGAACGAAACTCAACACAGAAAAGTAAATATTAAAGGACCGGATAATTTTGATTTATCAAGTCCTTTTTTAAAAGTATCTTTTAATAAATTAACTTGCTTCTGACACTACGTCTGCGTTTTCTAATTCAAATACATTATCGAACAACTGATAATCTCCTATATCTAATCTGTGTGTTACCATAATAACTGTCAGTGATGGATCATTCCTAAGCATCTCTTCTATAAATTCTGCTGACTTCTTATCCAGTGCTGAAGTTCCTTCGTCAATTAACAATACTTTTTTGTCTTGAATAAAACTTCTTGCCAGTGCTATACGTTGTTTTTGTCCTCCGGATAAGTTCCTTCCATTTTCTTCAAGTATCGAATCCAAATCATCGATAAAGTCAACATTTGCTTTTTGTAGACTGCTATATATTTCATTATCTGTATAGGAATCCCACAATGTAATATTATTTCGCACACTATCTTCAAAAATAAACACGTTTTGATCGATATATTGAATTAATTTTGTTAATTCATCGAGATTAAATGTCTTGATTGATTTATTATTAATTACCACGTCGCCGTCAAAGCTTTTAATCTGTCCAGATATAATTTTTAGTATTGTACTCTTTCCAGACCCACTCTCTCCAACAATTGCGTACTTGCCTCCCCTATCAAAGGTCATATTGATATTGTTAAACACTTGTTTATCTCCATAGGCATACGCCAGGTTACGTAACTCAATGCTTTCTAATGAAGCTAATTTCTCTGATTCCCTAGATTGTTCTTCTAATATTTTTGAGAAGTCATTAATTTTTTCAAGAACAGAGTAAGCAGATTTTATTTGCATTCTTTGTCCACTTAATTGTGCCAATGAGTTGAAGATTGTAGAAGCTAGATTTCCAGTTGTACTTATGGCACCAAATGTGACTTGTTTAAAAATAACTAGTATCCCCGTTACCAAGTCTACAATCATTTGGCAGACAATATTAAGCAGTCCAATTCCATTATTTAATTTTCCATTGGTTTTAGTGTAATTAACTTTTTCTTCAGCGTATGCTCTACTAGATTCTAAAAACTTTTGTTTAAATTGGTTTCTTTTATGAGCAAAATACAGCACATCAAATCCACTGATGTAATTTTTCATTTTGTTTGTTAGTTGTTCATTTGCAGTAGATAACTTCAGCGTTGCCTTTTGAATATATTTTGTAAATAAATTAGGGGCAAAAACCATAACAGTTGCCAGTACTATGGTTGCAATGAGCAAAGCATAATGATAATTGACTAATGCAATTGCGGCTAAAACTATGCTGAAAAAGCTTGAAATATATGCATATACATTCTTGAAACCTACCGTTTCAATTGTATTTAAATCATTTGTCATCCAAGATATATACTTACCATCTGAAAGCTTATGAAAGTCTTGGAAGTTTGCATGTTCCAAGTTTTTAGCGAAGTCAACTCTTATTTGTGTACACATTCTTTGAATAATTTTTTGTTCATAAACACTTTCTCCATAATTAATAATTAACATTAAGGCCCAAGCGACTAAATCAATCAATAGCCATTTTAGAAAACTACCTAAATCCCCATCTATCAAAGAATTTGTAGCAAACGTAAGAATGACTGCTGTTAATACACTTAGTAATGAAACTATGAAAAGCATGAATATGATAAAAATGTTACCGTAGAGTTCCTTTACCATATATTTTTTCATTTTTTCTTCCCCCTTCCTATCTGGAATTCTTTCCATTCTGAAATTAAATCAGCCTTTATCTCCTGTGCCATCTCTTCTTTTGATGTACTTGATGGATTTATCATTTCTATATTTGACATTAGGTGTAATAAGAGAGCCTCTAAAGTACTTTTTGTCATTTAAAATTCCTCCTAATAAATTTCCTTTGATTGGTTATATGGTTATTTTTGCACATTAATTGTATAATCAACTTAAAATTCCCGAAAATGGGAAAAGGTGGTCTTTTTTTGAGAAAGTATGGAGAGGTCTTTCATGAGTTAAGGATTACTAGGGGATTATCTATTGTTGAATTAGCTGATGATATGGTTTCAAAATCTGCCATATCAAGGTTTGAACGAATGGAATCAGATATTGCGTTTGAAAAATTTATTCATATCCTAGAAAAGCTAAAAGTCTCAATGGATGAATTTGTTTATTTGTCTTCAAAGAAGCAGAAAGAAAAGTCCTCATTAGAGTTACTTTCTACATCCATCATTAACAATGATCCAGATATGCTTCGTAAATTGATAGATAACGAGTGGGATTCATTTAAAGTGAATCGCGATATCTATTCGAGACTAATTGCAACCGTATTGGAGTGCCACTATAAAAATATGAAGGGTGAAGAAGTACAGTTTAATAGTAATTTACAATCTCTAACGGATTATTTTTTTCGTTGTCAACTATGGACACAGTTTGATGTGGTTTTGTTTTCTGATTCAATGGCCTATCTTCCAATTGATACAGCAATAGTTATGTCTAAGGAAATTGTAAATAAAACAAAGGAATTTCATAATAATCGTCAAAGTCTAGAGACAATCATCAATACTTTAGAAAATATAACGATGGTATGTTTAGAAAACGGAAGAATTAAAGATGCTAAAGACTTTTTAACAATAATTGATCAGTTAGATATGGATGAAACGTTTATATTCGAAAGACTGATTTTCAAATTTATAAAGGGGTTGTATAAAATTAAAAGTGGAAATGAAATTGAGGGAAAAAAAATTGCTGAAGAATCTTTATATGCCATGCACTTAGCAGAATCCTTTAATTTCGAACGTATTTTCAGAGAATATTTGGACAAATATATTTAAATTTGTTATATAATTGAATGAACTTCATAATTCTAATATGAAGGAAATTTTTTAGTTAGTTAACACTAAAAAAATGCTAGCAATTGGCTGCTAGCATTTTTATTATCATTGTTTCAAAAAGCTTGTTACAAGCTCCATGTATTTTTCTTTTTCTTCAATATTTGGCGCGTGTCCTGAATGCTCAAAAACCACCATCCGCGCTTCAGGGATATGGTCCGCGATTTCCTGCCCTTCCTCTGGAGGATTTAAGCCATCATACCTTCCGCTTATCACTAGCGTGTCAGCAGTAACAGTATGCAGCTGCGGACGAAAGTCAAACTGCGCTAACGCTTTTGCTCCTGCTTCTTGCTCTTCCGGAGTTAAACCCCCTGGCAAACGCTGCAACCATTTTCCAACCTCGTCCATTTGATGAAAAATGTGCGTTGCCAAGTGAGCCATTTGCTCTTCAAACGTAAAGCCTTCCATTTCATCCGCATGCGCTGCTAATAATCCAGTTGCCTCACTTTTTGCATGCGTACTTCCTGAAATAAGAATCATTTTCTTAATACGATCCGGAACAGCAATTGCTACTCCTTGGGCTACATACGTCCCCATTGACATTCCTAAAAGATTCGCCTCCGATATATCTAATGCATCCATTAATTGAATTACATCCTCAATGTGGTCAGCTAATGTATAAGAACGAGGCTTATCCGATTTCCCATGTCCGCGCGCATCTATGGCGATCACTCGAAAATCAGCTTGAAACTTTTCTAGCTCCTGCATCAGCATATGGTGACTTCCTGTTAATCCATGAAGCAGAATCAACGCTTCTCCACTTCCCCTATCCTCATAAAATAAATGAACATCATTCACTTTAATCGTTGGCATCCGCTCACTCCCCTTTTATCATTCATCCATGTTATTTCATTTGATTGTCCGATACCATTATACCAAATAATTCCACAATTTTACGATTGACCTAAGTGCGTGTCATAAAAATTACGGGGTACTTCTTCTATAAATCGATTTGGTTTCCCTCTATAAAATAGTGTTAGTTCGTGCATTGCTCTTGTACATGCAGTATAAAACATTGATCTGTCAGATTCCTTTTCATATTGCACTCTAGAAGCATTTGGAATGACAACCGCATCAAATTCAATTCCCTTCGCTAAATAAACAGGAAGCACGAGCACGCCTTTTTCAAAGGCATATGTTTCCTCATTAATTTGCTTTATTGCAAGCGCTGGATAAAGTGCTTCATACATCATATCGCTCTCTTTTTGAGACTTACAAATAACTGCGATTGTCTCATGACCAATTCTTTGGTGCGCTTTTATTTGCGCAATAATCGCTTTTGTCCAAGCTGCTTCACTATCCACTTCGATAAGGAGGGGTTTCTTCCCTGGCCGGTTAAAAGGCTCAATCTCTTCTTTTTCAGGAGCAAAGCACTTTGTGAATTCCACTATTTCCTTTGTTGAACGATAGCTTTTTGTTAACGTGATTCGTTCATCATTCGTGCCTTCCTTTACAGCTAGCGGATTTTGCTTTGCTGTACTAGCATAGATTGCCTGATTCACATCACCTAATAATGTAATCCTTGTATACGGAAACTGCTGTACAATGTATGCATAATGAAATGCCGTATAATCCTGCGCCTCATCAATAACAAGGTGTCGAACAGATCGATCACCCACATCTCCTAGTATATTTCCTTTTAGATAGGCAAATGGTGCAGCATCCTCCCACAAAAGCTGACGCTTCGCAAGTGATGCTACCGTATATTCAGAAATCTCCTGCCAATCAAGTGGAGCTGTTGCTGGTTGCCACTGCGTAAATAACGCTTTAAAGGTTTTCCATACATGAACGAATGCAAGCTGATTAATTTGTTTTTTCAGCTTCGAGAAATATCGTTTTACAATCGCAATTCGTAGATAATCCTCTTCCAAGCTAAAATCGTCCTCATTTTCCTTCTGATTATAATAATACGCTTGTAAATAGTCTGCTTTATCCAATAGCTCCGCTTGCTCCATTACCCAATCCTTATCTTTTTCCAGCTTTTCAAAACGACGCAATTCCAGAAGCAACCATTTTCTGACGAGCTCGATTTTATTTGGAAGTAAAAGTTGATCATCTAACCCATAAAAATAAGACGCTATCGCTTCTTTCGAGATCAATATCTCCTTGCGAAAGACAATGTTTTTAAATTGTAGCCCTTCTTGCTTTAAGGAATGCAAATAATCATCAAGCAGCTCTTTAAAAGCAGGGCTTGACTTATAATCGATTATTTTCTTTCGCGTTTTTCGTTCTTGGTCATCCGCCGTCAATAGATCCTCTGTTTGTTGAAATGGAGATTGAACGGTTACCTTCTCTGTTACTTTTGATTCGATGTGTTGTAAAAATGTAACCTGGCGCACATTCGCCTCACCAAGCTCTGGAAGTACGTTCGCCGTATAGCTTGAAAATAACGGATTAGGAGAAAGTAGTACGACATTATCCGCATGCAGCTCTTCTCGATGACGGTACATTAAATAAGCAATGCGCTGTAAGGCGGCCGACGTTTTTCCGCTTCCAGCTACACCCTGTACAACTAATCGCTTACTTTTCTCATTACGAATAATTTTATTTTGCTCTTTTTGAATCGTAGCAACAATACTTTTCATCGTTGTACTCGCATTGTTCCCTAATGCTTGTTGTAGTAAGTGATCACCAATCGTAACTCCTGTATCGAACATCCCTTTGAGCTGACCTTGCCTTATGATGAATTGTCTTTTTAAGGTCATGTCTCCTTGTATTTCCATATCTACCGTTTGGTAGGAAGCCCTTCCTGGAGAAAAATCATAATATAAGCTCGCAATCGGAGCACGCCAATCATAAATTAAAAAATCTGTTTCCTCTTTATCCATAAGGGAGGCAATTCCAATATAAACCTTCTCCTCATCTTTCGTTCCGTCCTCTAAGAAATCAATTCGCCCAAAGTATGGGTTATCTTTTAGTCGCTTTAGTATAGTTAGCTCTTTCGCAATGTTTCCGTGTGTTCGCTCTCTTTCAGACAATAGCTCTGCTTGTTGCTTTATACTCGCCTGTGTTTCGATGATATCATCTGGATCATCTAGATTAACCGTAACATCCTCCCAGAAATCCTTCCGTAACTCTACGACACTACCCTTAATTCCACTCGCTCTGTCATATAGCTTTTTTGCTTTCTCGTCAATGACCTCGATAATTTGTGCTAATCGTTGTTGTTCCTCTGAACGCTTGACACCACCCTGATTCATCGTAGTACCCAACCCCTTTCCCACATTTTTGAGCATTGTTGTTGACTTCCAAAAACCAATTTGATATAATATAATTGGATAATTATATTATATATTTATAAATACATGTAACTTATTTAGTATACCATGGTTTCAAGCATCCGACAACCTGAATTAGCATGTAAATTCCGAGTCTGAGACCAAACATTTTTTCATACAAAAAATCCAAACGAACATTTAAAAGAATATTAATCGAACAGTTGAAACGGGTGAGACTCCTTCGGGAACAGCAACAGGGGAACGCAGACTAAAACCCTACGTCCTGTGGCAACGTCTGCGCTAGTACGTCCTGCAGGTCGAAAAATCCACTCGGAAAAGCGTACTATATTTTCCGAGTTAGTTGAGGCCGTGCCCGAGGAAAGCGAACCCATTTTATAATGATATTATTCGGAGTTTGATACAAATACGTTTGTTTTGTCTCAATCTCTTTTTTATTTCTATCTATCTTCCTCGTATAAATTATGCGCTAACCGTTTATTCTATTATGGAATAGGTGCATAGGAGGTAGATATTGTTGTTAAAATTAAAGACAGAGCTTGAAGGAAGAACGGCTTACTTCGGAGCAGCACACCACATGTTTACATCAAATGGATACACACTTTGTGGAAATTGGGAATATGATAAAGGTTCTTTTGACGGTATCTTATGGCGGGAACATGGCGAAACCATTTACATACGAATCCCATTCCATACGATTAACGGTTTGCTTGACGATTATGATGCATATATTCAATTTAACACCCCTTATGTTATTAAACATGTCGTAAATATTGGACTAGATAAGGATGAAAATTCCTTACTTACCGCAACAGGGATTAGTCAATTTCAGGAACCGCTAGACACTGATGGAAACATTCGAGATAAAAGCAAATGGGAACAAGATGGTGAAAAAGCCATTTCCTATATTGTAAAAACAATTGAGCGACTAGAAATTTCATGAAAATAATTGTGTAAAGACTTCTTTCTTAGTGGAAGAAGTCTTTTTTATTGTATACAGGTTCACTATCATTGCTATCTTTTCAAGGCAGCTTGTAAATATTGAACATATATATCATCAGATGCAAGCCATGCTCCGAAATGACGTTTCATATAGCTCTCGCCAGCCTCAAAGCTATCAAAACGATCCTTCAGCACACGATGATTTTGCGCAATCTTCCATGTTCCATCCTCAGATAGAGATAAAAATAATTCCCCCTCTTCCCGTGTCAGATACAATGTGCCAAACGATGCCTTTTTCACGTTAAAACGATTGCGTTGCGCATCTTCATGCAAGGGATCCAAATGGAATGCTTCGACAACAAACTCCTTAAACGCCGCATCTGTTAATCGACACCCCGCAGCTTTTACATGACCTCCTCCTCCAAACCGTGCCGCAATTTCCGCCACATCTATCGCATCATGAATCGTTCGAAAGCCTGCTCGTCGTGCCCCCATATTAACAATGACGATGTAATCTAAATGCGGATACTCTTTCCCAAGCCGATTTCCAACCTCTGAGTGATAGGATTCTGCATGTATGATACCTGCAAAATTTGATTTGATCTTTTTTTGAACAAGCTCACGTCTTTTTCGCCTTATATACCGTTCTATTTTTTGATCTTCCATATCAAGTAACTTTGTCTCAAACATATCAAATGCAAAATGGGCTTGTGTTCGAAGTCGTTCTACCATTTTCTCCTCAAACTCATCAATCGATACAAGGTAGAACAATGAATTCAAGCGAGCCGCTTCAAAGTTCGCGTTCTTTTCCCATTCCCATGTATCATATTGCCGTACAAGCTCGACGAATTCCGTTATCGCCTCTGTCTCCTTAAGCAACTGATGATCCAATAAATATTGATAAAATAAAGATGTTGCGGAACTATTTCTTTTTTCTTCATCCGCAACGATGACTGTTGCCCACTCATAATCATGCAAATGTAGTGATGTTTTATGATGGTCAAGTAATTTAACTTTCCCACCAGATTGGTAGTACGCCTCTAAACGCCTTTCATTTTCCGTATTGACGGATAAATCCGTTATGAATAACATCGTGTTTTGATCCGCTTTTTCCAAAAATGCTTCCACGTGCATGTTTATGCTTCCAACCGAGTGATAACGAACGCGTACATCCTCTTTAAATGCGAGCTTCGCTAGAATGCCACAGCCTACTCCATCTAGATCCGTATGTGATAATAATGTATACAATGCTTTCACCTCAACTCTAGTATGGGTCGAAGACTGCCAAATTATTGCCGAAAGGTTTAATTGAAGAAATATATCATAATCAGCCACTTTACACACAAAATAAGAAACAGTTTTTACAAAAAGGGGGTAAGTTAGAAGATGTTTTCCTTCCGTGGGGATGTACATAAGCTATATCGACAATTAAAACAAGCTCCCGATCAGGTTTCTCACCATAAGTTATTAGAAGAAACAAAGGAAATACAACAATTTTATGAAACGCTGGAAAGTAAAACATTAAAACGAATCTATTTCCGAATGGTGAAAGAAAATAATGGTTCCGGTATCATTCCTATTCTCGTTTCCGCAATCCCATGGCTGTTCTTCCTCTTTTCGGATAAGATACAGGAAATGCTCTTTAAGAATGGAAACATGCTCTGGATTATTTTTTGTAGTCTTTATTTAATACTGTTAACCGTTAGCACCTTCGTTCATTTCCGCGAAAAAGCGTGGGCTGCATTTCACATCGAGATTATACAAGATATTTTAAAAGAACGGCAGGACAAATAATCGCTCCTCGTTCAATTGCCTTCTTCCCCTAAGTGGTGATTGACTTCAAGCTATGGTGCGTGCTATCTTTTGAAAGTGTCAACAAATCGTATATAAAGGAGATTATACCGATGTAAATCATCTTTCCAATACGTATCAATTACCAAACACGACAAATCAAATAGATTGGAAGGAAAAAACATGCATTTACAGGATGAAGTGAAAAAACGAAGGACGTTTGCAATTATATCTCACCCCGATGCAGGGAAAACAACGTTAACTGAAAAACTATTACTTTATGGAAATCTAATTCGTTCAGCCGGAACGGTAAAAGGAAAAAAATCTGGCAAATATGCTACCTCGGACTGGATGGAAATTGAAAAACAGCGTGGGATATCCGTTACATCAAGCGTGATGAACTTTCCTTACCAAGGATATCAAATCAACATTTTAGATACTCCTGGACACGAGGACTTTAGTGAGGATACGTATCGAACATTAACTGCGGTGGATAGCGTCGTCATGATCATTGATTCGACAAAAGGAATCGAGGCGCAGACGATAAAATTATTTAAGGTTTGCCGGATGCGTGGAATCCCGATCTTTACTTTTATTAATAAGCTAGATCGCGAAGGAAAGGAACCGCTCGCGTTACTCGAGGAAATTGAAGAAGTATTAGACATTGAGACCTGCCCCTTAAATTGGCCAGCAGGAATGGGCAAAAGATTCCTGGGGATTTTTGACCGTCACCATGAGCAATTTGTCCAATTCAATGGCAATGAAGAAGAAAGCTATATTCCATTTACAGAATTAGACAATCATTCAGATCTTACAGCAAACCCAACCTTCCAGGATGCAAAAGAAGAGCTTTCACTTGTCGAGGAAGCTGGAGATGCATTCTCATTAGATGAAGTACTTGCTGGGGAACAGACACCTGTATTTTTTGGCAGTGCATTAGCACCATTCGGAATCCAAACGTTTTTCGATACGTTTGTCTCAATGGCACCAGCGCCAGGAGCAAGAAGATCAACGGCAGACATCATTCAGCCTGAGGAACCTGATTTTTCAGGGTTTATCTTTAAGATCCAAGCGAATATGAACCCAGCACATCGCGATCGTGTCGCGTTTCTTCGCATATGCTCAGGGAAATTCGAGCGTGGCATGGATGTGAAGCTGGCGCGAACAGGCAAGCAAATGAAGCTCTCTCAATCACAGCAATTTGTTGCTTCGTCTAGAGATACGATTGAGGAGGCATATGCTGGCGATATCATCGGCATTTACGATCCGAACATTTATCGAATTGGCGATACATTGATTAATGGAAAACGCACATTTGAATATGATGAAATGCCACAATTCCCGCCAGAGCAATTTAAAAAAGTTACCGCAAAAAATGTAATGAAATCAAAGCAATATCGAAAAGGTATTGAGCAGCTTGTGCAGGAAGGTGCTATCCAATTATTTAAGCAACATCATACAGAAGCATTTATTCTAGGCGCTGTTGGCGAGCTGCAATATGAAGTGTTTCAATATCGCATGAAGAATGAATACAACGTAGAGGTAATGCTGGAAACAATTGGCGAACGTATTCCTCGCTGGTTAAATCCCGAACAAGTGGATGAAACACTCTTTGACGAGCGAAATATGCTCGTAAAGGATAGAGATGGGCAGCCTGTTGTTTTATTCAAAAACGACTTTTCCTTACGTTGGTTCCAAGATAAGCATCCAACGATTGAGCTGATCGATTTATTTGAAGTGAATAAATATAATCAAGAATCATAATGAGGCTTAGCTATTTGGGGAATATAATTTATTCCCCAAGTTGCTTATCCACATGTAGAGATTATCCTACAATCACACGCTCTTTTGGAAGATGATATGCCGCTTCTTCTCTCCTGCGGTTAAAAAGATAAATAAAAGACAGGATTCCAATCCGACCAATAAACATTAACGCAATAATGACTACTTTACCGGCTGTACTTAGATCAGCTGTGATCCCCATCGAAAGCCCCGTCGTACCAAATGCAGAATTTACCTCAAAAATAATTTCCATTAGTGTGAAAGGTTCGGTAGCTGTAAGAATCATCGTCGCCACCATACAGATGAGCAATGCAAGAAAACCAACAACGACCGATTTCCGAATATCTTCTTCATGAAGCTCACGACCAAACACCCTTACATCCTTACTTCCTCGCGCAAAAGAAACAATGAGCAGCAGAATAACAGCAAATGTCGTCGTACGAATCCCGCCTCCAACAGAGCTAGGCGATGCACCTACGAACATAAGCAAACAGAGTGCCAGTAAGGTTGGCTCCGAAAATTGATTGACATCCATCGTCGCTAATCCACCATTTCTCGTTGTCGAAGATTGAAACAGAGCGTAAAAAAAGGACTCATGCCAGCTTTTACCTACAAAAAAATGATTAAACTCGAGCAGTAAAATAATAACCGTTCCAAAGACCATTAAGGAAAAGAAAGTAACTGTTGTTAGCTTTGTATATAACGAAAAATGAAAATGACCTTGACTTCTAGTTTTTAAAAAGTCTTTCACTTCAATTAAAACCGGAAAACCAATTGCACCTAATGTTAATAACAGAATGGTAACAATTTGAACAAAATAATCATCCGCAAATGGAATTAGTGAATTTCCCGTAATATCAAAGCCCGCATTTGTTGTCGCACTAACAGATGCAAACAACCCTTGCATATAGGCCTCCTGCCAAGTTGGGAAATACGTCAGAAAATACGTACCTAACACCATCGCGCCAAAAAATTCTATAATTAATATAATAACTAAAATTTGCTTCATGAGCTTTACAAGCCCAGACAAATTCGATTGATTCTGATCCGTTTTGATTAACTGCCTTTCCTTCATACCGATTTTCTTTCCAACCATTAACCAAATAAACGTACCTAAAGTCATGATTCCAATTCCGCCAAATTGTAAAATGAATAAAAAGAAAAAGATCCCTGTTGTACTAAGCATGTCTACAATAGGAACAGTAGATAGGCCAGTAACACTTACCGCACTTACCGCAGTAAATAGCACATCAACAAAAGACCAAGAAGCATCAGGCTTTAGCGCCACTGGTAAACTAAGCAAAGCTGTTGAAACAATCACAGCTAAAATATAAAATAACACAATTATTTGTGCTGGTTTCCAAATATTTTTCCTTAATAAATAGGCCAAAACAATTACTCCCTTAACGTTAAAATGCAATATAGCTACTGTATGAAATAGGATGCCCTTGCCTTTTAACTATACATTTATAAAAGAAAAAAATTCAAGAAGAAATAGGAACTTTCTTTGACAAAACCGGTGGAAACAAGTGGTTTTTTCTTTATTGAGAGATGCTGTGATAATAAATAAAACCACAGCCCAACTGACTGCGGTCATACATATAATGCCTCTTATATTCTATTATTGATCTTCAATAACAAGCATATTTGCATCGTCAAATTCCCAGTCTTCCCCATAAGCAACTTCCCAATAATAACCATCCAGATCGGTAAAATATCCGCCATAGCCACCCCAATCAAGCTTCTTAGGCGCTTTTTGAATCGTTGCTCCTGCTTGCTCGGCTTTTTGCATCACCTGATCCACTTCTTCCATCGATTTCGCATTGTAAGCTAATGTAATTCCTTGAAAACCTGTAGAAATCTCAGGTGGTGCCGCTTCATTAATATCCTTAGCAAGCTCCTGTAAAGGAAATAATGCCAGCCTCGTTCCTTCATTTCTGAAAAAGATGATAATAGGATTTTCTTCAGTCCCGCGAATCGACGTATCAAACCCAAGTTCCTTAAAAAACGCATGCGATTTGATAATATCCTTCGTCCCAAGGGTAATGAGATTTACTCGATTAATCATTGCTTTTCCTCCTTGAAAAATTGGTATATGGATAAAGTGAAGTTTCAGATTTTGATTAAAAATTTAGTAAATTTAGTTTACAGGAACCAATTAAAAAAGTAAATCATTAGCCAAATGTGAATGCATCCGAATGCGCAAGCTTATTTTCACATTTTTTCATAGAGCGATCTCCACAAATAAAAGGTAGCATAGCTTTTCCAATTTTCCCACGGGGCTCCCAATTGGATTAACTCCTCCTTCGATGGTTTCTTTTCCATTTCTCCTAGCTGCTTTACCGCATTTTGTAGTCCAACATCTGCAACCGGAAAAGCATCGGGAAAACGAAAGCAGCGCATGAGTACATAATGCGCTGTCCAAGCCCCAACCCCTTTTTGCTTTGTTAATTCATGCTCTGCTTCTTGAAGACTTGGTGAAGCTTGTATGTTTTCCTTCGATAACTCGCCACGAACCATCGCTTGTGCTACTCCAATTAAATACGCACTTTTATTTTGAGAAAGCTGTAATGACATAAGCTCATTAACAGACACATTACAAATCGCTTCAGGAGTCGGAAACAACCAGTATTGTGCTCCATTCCATTCGATTGCTTGGCCATATGTTTCCACGAATCTTCTTTTTAACTTATAAGCAAAGCGAAGATTAATCTGCTGCCCGATAATCCCCCAGCAAAGCGCTTCAAAGAAATTAGGAATCCCGATATTACGGAGACCATAATATTGATCGATCAGTGAATGCAAATAATCATCCGCTTTAGCCATTTCATAGAAGGGCAAAATATCGGTATCAAGATCAAACCAGTCTCGTACGAAGGAAGTTAGCTGTGCTTTTATCTTTTCGGAAGGAAAAATAGAGCCTTTTAATACACGAATGATCACGTTTCCATTCGTTGCTTCGCTCAATTCTATTAAAAAATATGCCTCTCCTAGGGCGATTGCCTTCCGTACATGATTACCTTGTATGTCATATGTACATTCATCACCACCCTCTGCAAGGTAAAGCAAGTTTTGTTCAAAGGAAAATGCTTTTGGAGCTTCTATTTGCCACGTCAATTCCTCGTGCATTCTGATTCCTCCCTTTTCTATAGTTGTATCATAATTATTGCCTGAAAAGTTTCACTATCTTGCTACGATATTCGGAAGCTATTCTGCTAATCAAAAAATGCAGGTATAATAGAAATAATAAAAGGGGTGAGACGAAATGTTTGCTTCATTAACAGAAGAACAATGGCATGCCATTATAACAAATGATGCTACTTTTGATAACACCTTTCTATATGGTGTAGGTTCAACAGGTATTTTCTGTCGTCCATCTTGCAAATCCAGAAACCCTAAAAAAGAGTATGTCAAAATCTTTAAAGATGCACAGCAAGCAATAGCAGAAGGATTTCGACCTTGCAAACGATGTAAGCCTTGTGATTTGCGGATGCCGGATGAGGATTGGACACTCAAAATCAAAGCCTATATTAACGAGCATTATGACAAGCCATTAACGCTGGCTCATTTAGCCGATCAGTGTCATGGCAGCCCCTATCATTTACAAAAAACCTTTAAACGAATCATGCATATATCCCCAATCGCTTATTTACAACGTGTACGAATAGCACATGCCAAGCAGGAGCTGGTGGAAACAGAAAAATCCATTGCAAATATCGGTGTAAACGTTGGGATACCCAACACCTCATATTTCATTACGTTATTTAAACGACAAACCGGAACAACACCAAAACAATTTCGATTATCCTTTCAAAAGGAAAGCTAACATACTTATAGCTTTTATTCCAGGATTGATACAGGAGGCGAAGGAAAAATGACCATCTATTGGACAACATTTCAGCAAGGGGAGTGGCGCTTTTATGTAGCAGCAACAGAGAATGGCATTTGCTATCTAAGTCCTCAGCATATAGCGGAAAGTGAAATGCATCCATTTTTGCAAAAGCAGCTACCAAACGAACCGCTTGAAGAAAATGAGGAAAAGCTGACATCGTATATTTCTGAACTACGTGAGTATGTTGATGGATCACGAAAGGAATTTAGCGCGCCGATTGATTTGTACGGCACCGCCTTTCAGAAACAGGTGTGGCAAGCATTGCAGCATATCCCGTTTGGCAAAACCGTAACTTACTCTGAAATTGCACATTCCATCGGAAATCCCCGTGCTGTACGTGCGGTTGCAGCAGCAATCGGTGCCAATCCGGTCTTAGTCGTGATTCCTTGTCATCGGGTGATTGGAAAAAACGGTGCATTAACAGGGTTCCGTGGCGGGCTAGATATGAAGGAAAAACTATTGCAGTTAGAAAGAGCAGAAAGTGTATCCTTGTAAACGGAAATGTACAGTTCAAAGCGCATTCCTCCTAAGAATGCGCTTTAAAAATGAGTCGCTCTCCATTATGCGAAATACGTTTATATAATTTTTTAAGGCCGTGGCCTTATTTTCAATATGATTTACCCATTAACCTTCTTGCTTCATTTGGTGGAATTGAACCGCTAGCTTTGCACCGACAACGGCATTATGCTTCACAAGCGCGATATTGGCTTCCAAGCTTTTACCACTAGTTAATTCTTTTACTTTAGCTAACAAAAACGGTGTCACTTCTTTTCCATGTACATTGTTTTTTTCCGCTTCTGCCAAAGCTTTTGATATCACTAAGTTAATCTCAGCTTCAGGCAAGGCGTGTTCTTCCGGAATTGGATTCGCAATGACCGCGCCACCATCCATATTCAAATCCCATTTAATTTTTAATGTAGAAGCAATACGATTGATGTCATCCGATCGGAAATTCACCGGGTACTCACTTGTTCTTGTATAGAAAGCAGGCAATACATCGGTCTGATAGCCGATAACCGGAACACCTTTCGTTTCTAAATATTCCATCGTTAATCCTAAATCAAGAATCGATTTTGCTCCAGCACATACTACAGCGACATTTGTTTTGCCTAATTCCTCTAAATCAGCAGAGATATCCATCGTTGTTTCTGCGCCACGGTGAACCCCACCTATTCCACCTGTAACAAAAATAGGAATATCAGCAAGCTCCGCGCAAATCATCGTTGCCGCAACTGTAGTTGCTCCTTTTTGTTTGGTAGCAAGTAAATACGTTAAATCGCGACGAGATGCTTTGGCAACATCCGTGCTATTCCCAAACGTCTCTAATTCTTCCTCTGATAAGCCGATTTTTATTTTACCATCCATAATCGCAATGGTTGCCGGGACAGCGCCTTGTTGGCGAATAATTTGTTCCACCTCACGTGCTGTCTTTACATTTTGCGGATAAGGCATTCCATGCGAAATAATAGTTGATTCTAACGCAACAATCGGTTTTCCTTCAGCCTTCGCTGCTTGTACTTCCTCCGAAAGTGAAATGTATGCTTTTATCATTGTAATTCCTCCATATCCTTTTGTAGTTGTGCTTCTGTCAGGTTTTGACGAACAGTAAAGGTAGATTCTAATGTTTTGGTTGCATTGGCAGTTCCTGCTTTTCCAATATCCTCAAGCGATTTTCCTTCTAGCCATGCGAAAATTACTGCTGAAGAAAACGCATCACCAGCACCAGTAACATCCGCGATTCTTTTCGGTTTACCGGAAGCCGTAAATCGAATGCCTTCTGCATGATTTCCAAGCATCGCACCTTGATTTCCATTTGTTACAACTACATTGGAGATACCTAGCTGAAGCCAATCGTTCACCGCATTTTCCCAGTCGGCCCTCGTTGTAAGCGCTTTCTTTAAATACGCCTCTGTTTCCTCTTTATTTGTAATTAACCATGTTACATGCTTTAGATTAGTTGGCATCCTGTCCATTTTTGGAGCCGAAACCGTAACAAGGACAATCGGAATTGCATGATTACCTGCAAATTCACAAAGCATTTCTAACGTGTTTTGTGGGATATTTAAATCCGCTACTAAACATTTCGCTTGGCTCATCACAGATGCATGCTGTCGAATAAATTCTGGAGTTATCCGTTCATACACATCCATATCAGCTAAAGCAAAGGTTAAATCGCCGTTGGCATCCAGTACAGCTGTATACGATCCGGTAGATTCATCGATAAAGCTTGCTACATAATCTAAATTCATGTAAGGAGAAGACGCCTTTTCAATAAAGGACCACTCCGTATCCGTACCAGCTGCAGTTAACAGCGTGGCATCCATACCAATCCTTCCAAGATTTTCAGCGATATTCCGTGCAACACCACCTGCACTCTGTTCCGAATGAATTGGATTCGATGTACCTAGCTGCAGCTTTTTCTTTGCATGAAACTTGCGGTCAACGTTCGCTCCGCCAATACAAAAGACTTGCTCTGATTCATTTAAAACATATGCTTTTCCTAAAATAAACCCTTTTTTGATTAAATCCGAAATCATATTTGCGATGGAAGGCCTCGATAAACCAAGTGCATTAGCTAATTCCTGCTGAGATGAATACGGATCGTTCTTAATCAGTTGATAGAGTTTTTTCTCCTTTTCATTTAAGGAATGCATCTTTTTCTCCAAACTGGAACACCTCCTCAAACATTTGTTTATTTTATAAACTTATGTTTATATTGTAACCTAAATATTTAATTTGGTCAAAAAAATAAAACTTTCGTAAAAGTTTATTCGTAGGTTTTATCCCAAAAAAAAAGAGCATTCCACTTGTGAATGCTCCTTGCCGTAACTCTTTATACAAAATTATTTAATCTACAAACACGCTATTACTGTATCCCCAAACGATCTAATATCCGATAAATAATCGTATCCAGGTGTAGAGCCAAAACTATTAAACATGCGAACTGCTACTAGATCATGCTTCGGAATAACCAATAATGCGACACTTGTATAGCCTAAAATTTGAAAGGAGCCTTTAGGCACACGTTCGCCAATTTCACTTTTCATCGCAGGCAAATCCTTTACAAACCATAAAAAGCCATTTTGGGGCAGTTCCTTATTCTTTAAGCTTGGTGATTGAAGTGATGTAGCTAGCCGAATGATATCTTCAGAAACTACTTGTCTCCCATTTATGAATCCCTGCTTCAAATGGATATAACCCCAATATGCAAGTTCTCTTGTCGATACATACATATTTTTCTTATCCCCGTCTGTACCTTTACTTGTTGACCAAAATTTATTATTGGGCTTCCTAATAACTTGCACCAACTGCTCATTCTGTTCATCATACCAACCGGTTTCTTTAAACTCTAATGGCTCAAATACGTGCTCACTAACAATTTGAGCAATCGTTTTTCCAGTCGTTTGTTCAACAATCTCTGCCAATAAATCAATATTTATGTCACGATATGCCCAGCTTTGTCCCGCAGCAAATTCTCGAATCTGTTTTCCTTCTTTGATGTTTAAACCATGGGTATGTGTAAGCAGGTGTCTAATCGTCATATTTTTATAAACGGCAGTGTTATGTATAGCTATATATTTCGTAACCTTATCATCAATACACGCTATATATCGATTCTGTACAGCATATGCAACAGCAAAGCCGATATAACTTTTCCGAACGGAAGCCACATGAAATTGAGAATCTTCTTGTATCGGTCTGGCATCAGGAGCTTTTGCATGTTTTCCCCAATACTGCTCTGTTACGATTTTATCGTGATGGATAACCATTATACCTGCACCTGAACAGTCCAAAACATTGGATGTGTCCTTTACATGTGCTACTAGAGGCTGGAAGCGATTATCTAATTTTGTCTCTATGATCATCATTTCACCTGTTTTCTTTAACCTCTTTCAATAACATCGAATTGTTAATTCTGAATATCTTATAAATAATAGCTCATTAGGATAAGTTCTCCCTTTTTCCCCATTTTCCGTTTACCCTCATCAACATAGCCACACTTTTTATATAAGTATTGCGCACTTTCATTATTCCGATTAACAGCTAGGACAATTTCATTTATATGGTCAAAATTCTCTTTAACAAAACTAGGCAAAAGCATTAATGCCTTTTTAGCGTAGCCCTTCCCCTGATGGCGATAATCAGTTGAAAAGGATCGTAATAAAATGGCATCATTATTACTTACATATGGTTTTACACCTTCATTTTTATGTAAAACGAAAAACGTTACTAGCCTTTCTTGTTCCATAGCTAATACCGAATATCGATCTTGATCAGCTTTTGATAATGCGATATTTTGTTTTGGTGACCCTGTATAGTATAGCTGTTCTTCTGATAATTTATATTCCTCTACTGCGTCATTGAATCTAGCATGGTAAAAATGAAGTTGCATATTCTTATCCCCTTACACCTATATAGAAACATTTGTTCCTATTATATTAAATCAAAAGGACATGTTCAATAATTTTATAGAAAAGTTTGCTTTATCTTGCTAATTATCAGGTGTGGAAGAGT
Source organism: Virgibacillus sp. MG-45 (assembly GCF_036409425.1). NCBI lineage: Bacteria > Bacillati > Bacillota > Bacilli > Caryophanales > Bacillaceae > Virgibacillus > Virgibacillus sp. MG-45. The sequence goes on from NZ_JAXOFU010000015.1 coordinate 27,998, forward strand.
ACTTCCATACATTTATAACTTTTCTTTTCTACTTCTTTGGTGGATAACCCTCATTCATCCCTTGCATCAAATACGTTTATTAACGGCAATCTGGTCACGATCATCTTTCCTAGTCGCTAAAATTAACGCTAAAATCCAACCGATTATAAACCATCCTCCAAAAAAGTTGACTAAATAAATGAAAATTTTATTATGTTTATTTCTTTTATAAGCCACATAACTTGGAAAAAAGTAAATAAAAACAGAAATAATATAAAATACAATTCCTAATAAAATCATCAAAAGGGTTTTCCTCCATTTTTCTTTTTATATCGACATTTAAATTACATTTATTAACAAGATCCCTATTGGTTCCGTATATATTTACGTCATTAAATTCAATTCTAATAACCTTTCCTTGACCTCACTGAAGGGGCTTTTCCACTATTTTTATTCTTTTGATGAAACATGGAGATTCACATCTGTACTTAGATACAAGTGGGGGTTATGAATCAAAGCAAACACATAACTTCTTTTTCATCCAAGATATAGGGAGGTCCATGAACCTATACCCATGTAAAAAGCATATGTTGTAATGACATATTCAAACATGGAGGGATAACTTATGTATTCAAATAGCTACTGGCACTTCAATCCGAATAATAATTACATTGATTCTCGATTAGTAAACGACTTGCTAACCGCGATTAGTGGAGAGTACAGTGCGATTATTTGCTATGAAAAATTAGCCAGTCTAGCACCAACCATTATCGAAAGGGATCAAATTTTGGAAATTATAAAAGATGAAAGGAGGCATTTACAAACTTTTTCTTCAATATATGTAAATGTTACAGGTGAACAACCAACACCTCAAACTATCGAACAATGCTCTAATACGTATAAGGAAGGATTAATATCCTCCTTCAAAGATGAACAAGAAACCGTTGATTTTTATCTAGATATAGTTGACCGAACCTCAGATAACGTTGTAAAAGAAGCTTTTCGTAGGGCAGCAGATGATGAACAGAATCATGCGGTATGGTTTAATTTTTTCCTAAGAAATATGCAGGAGATGCCACATAGACAAACAGAAGCAGAATATGGTGCTAAAGGTGCTTTAAATGCATCCACACTTTCTTTACCACAAATGCTAACCTTTGCACTACAAGATGAGTTTTTAGCTCAATCAAGATATAATGATATTCTCTTAAACTTTGGTTATGTACGTACTTTTGCAAATATACAGGAAGCAGAATTAAGACATATTCGCTTACTTCTTCCCCTTTTCACAAGATACCAAGTGCCAATTCCTGAAGATATTTCCCGAATGTTTGTCACTACACCCCAAACAATTAAAGACGCTTATGCTTTAGGTGTGCAAGGAGAAATAGAGAATATTGGCATGTACGAAAAATTCCTATCGCAAAATCTACCTTCAGACGTTCAGGCAGTATTTACTCAACTACACGACGCATCATTAAATCATCTTGCTGCTTTTGAAAGAGGATTAGCAAGAGCTTAAAATGAAAGAAAAATTGAATCACCATTCGATTCTGTGTGCATATGTACTGAGTTTATCAGTTTAGATTCTTTAGCAACAATAGAAGCCGTTGTACTTTTACCAGTCCCCCGGCGAACCAGTAATGATAGTGCCTTGTTTTATCCATTTCTTCATTTCAGATGTTCTAATACTTTTCGACATAAAAACACCCCTTTAGATTAAAAATAATCTAAAGGGGTAAAACGGTGCAACATGATTACAACCTTAAAAGACTTTACTTTACAGTTACATTCTCACTCACCCAAAAACCTACTCTACTGTCACGCTTTTTGCTAGATTTCGAGGTTTATCGACATCACACCCGCGATGCAATGCAGCATAGTAAGCTAATAGCTGTAATGGTACAACAGCAACAAGCGGTGTAAGCAATTCATGCACATGCGGTAATACAAAGGCGTCTGTATCCTGCTCTAAGCCTTTCATACTAATGACCATTGCTTTTGCTCCTCGTGCAACTACTTCTTGGACATTTCCACGAATGGCGTAATTTACGTCCTTCTGTGTTGCAAGTGCAATGACTGGCGTCCCTTCTTCAATTAAAGCAATTGTTCCATGCTTTAGTTCGCCGCCAGCGAAGCCTTCTGCTTGAATATAAGAGATTTCTTTCAGCTTTAAAGCTCCTTCTAGGCAAACATAATAATCCGCACACCGCCCGATGAAAAAGGCGTTACGAGAAGTTTCTAAATAGGAACGAACGAGCTCCTCCATAAAGTCCTTTTGTGCTGTTAATATTTCCATCGCATTTGCAACAATAGCAAGCTCCTGCATTGGATTAAAGTCCAAGGCTAGCCCCTTTGCCTGTGCCGTATCAACAGCGAGTATCGCTAGCACTGCAATTTGAGCTGTATATGCTTTCGTTGATGCAACAGCGATTTCTGGCCCTGCATGTAGGTGCAAGGTGTAATTGGCTTCACGAGAAAGGGTGGATCCTGGCACATTCGTAATCGTTAATGCCGGATATCCCAATTCTTTTATTTTTACTAAAACCGCACGACTATCTGCCGTTTCTCCACTTTGGGAAATAAAGATAAACAACGGATTTTCTGATAAAAGCGGCATATTATATGAAAACTCACTCGCGACATGAACCTCTACAGGAACCTTAGCAAGCTTCTCTAAAAATTCTTTTCCAACGAGACCTGCATGATAGCTCGTGCCACACGCAATAATATAGACACGATCACACGCCTGCATCGCAGCTCGAATATCGTGATCTACCTTTAATTCATTGTGTTCATTTTGGTATTCACGAATGATATTGCGCATAACAAATGGTTGTTCATCGATTTCCTTCATCATGAAATGGTCATAGGTTCCCTTTTCAATGTCAGCTGCATCAATCTGTGCTATAAATGGCTTACGATCTACTACCGTACCATCAAGCTTCTGTACCTCGACAAAGCTACGCTGCACAAAAACGATTTCACCATCAAAAATTTCTAGGTATTGATCTGTTTCTTTTAATGTCGCCATTGCATCACTTGCAACCAGATTAAAGCCATCTCCTAAGCCAACTAATAGCGGACTTTTGTTTTTGGCAACGTAAAGTGTATCCTGATCGTTTGCATCAATCATCGCAATAGCATAGGAGCCTTTTAGTAGGCTAATCGTTTGTCGAAATGCTTCTGCTGTATCCTGGTTTTTTTCATAAAGCTTTTCAACAAGCTGTACGATAATCTCGGTATCTGTTTCACTGGCGAAAGATACGCCGCTTAAATAGTCTCGCTTTAAATCCTGGTAATTCTCAATAACGCCATTATGAACAAGCGTAAATCGACCAGATGCACTTTGATGTGGATGTGCATTTTCTTCATTTGGCACACCATGTGTTGCCCAGCGCGTATGACCGATTCCCATTTTAGCAAAAGCATTAGCATCTACACGATCACGTAATGCTGCAATACGTCCTTTTACTTTATAAAGCGATACCTTTTGTTCTGTATTTAAGGCGATTCCCGCTGAATCATACCCTCGATATTCAAGCTTTTCCAATCCATTTAATAAAATATCTGTTGAATTATGTTGTCCGATATATCCTACAATTCCGCACATAGCGTTTTTCCTCCTTGGATAAAGGGGCAGAAAAACGACCAGTAAGTTTCTATTACGGGGCCGCTTAAGCTGCCCCTTTCTCGTGATTGTAAATGCATCCCGCTTGTTTCCTTTGGCCAATGAGTCACCTCACTGTTTTAAGAAAAAGCATGTCGATTGGGATGTGCAACCGGGAGGTACCCGCCGAAAACTCGATAAACCTCCACCTCGTCAACTATTTTTTATTCCGATCAAAAAATAGTTCTGGCGCTTTTTAATGCAGATTAAGATGCACGATGCTCCTTTCCTTCTTGAATAATGCTTCCCTTACTTTTTAAGGGGCATGGATTATTGTAATATATTCTTTATTGTATGGTCAATTGTTTTCGTAAGGAAAGCGTTAATTTAATATATGGAATGTCATTCGAAGAAGTTCATGCAGCATTATAAACCGCTTCACCAAAAACAGCTTTCTCTTTAATCACAACCGTGACGAAAGAGAAAGCTGCTAAACGAGCGAAATACTATCCTTGATGCTTTTCTAAAAATGCTAACATCAAGCTGTATACTTTAATTTCATTTTCTTTTTTCGAAAATCCATGCCCTTCATCCTCTAGCACTAAATACTCCACATCGCGGCCTTTTTCCTTTAGCTTTGCGACAATTTGATCGGACTCTTCCTTCACTACGCGTGGGTCTTTGGCCCCTTGAATAACGAGCATCGGCTTCTCCATTGTATCCAAATACGTTACTGGTGAATCTTTAATAAAACGTTCCTTATCACGTTCTGGATCTCCAAGCCAGCGTTCCATAATCGGCTTCCAATGTGGTGGTACTGAGTTTACAAAGGTAAACAAATCGGATGGACCGAAAATATCAACAACTGCTTTAAAGTATTCTGGATGGCGCCCGTGAAGCAATAATGCCATGTATCCACCATAGCTACCGCCAACGAGGAATAGTTTATCGCGATCCGTTATACCATTTTCAAATAGCCACTCAATGCCCGCCACACAATCTAAACGCGGGCCATGCCCCCAATCCTGTTCCACCTGTTTAACGAAGGAAGCACCATATCCAGTACTACCACGAAAGTTTGGAGCGAAAATCGTATATCCACGATTCAAGAAGCATTGGAACATCGAACGAAACATTTTTCGTTCCGCTGCCTGCGGACCACCATGCGGCCAAAAAATAGCGTGACCATTATTGTTTTCTCGCTTTGGTTGGAACAGCAATGCTTCAATTTCTGTGTCATCAAAGGAAGAATAGGTTACAACCTCAGGCTCTACCATATCCTCCTGACTCAAGCCAAGCACGCCATTTCTCGTTAACGCCTTCCACGCCTCTTTCGTATAGTGGTAAATATTGTTCGGCACCGTTGCGCTTCTCCCTAATAAATATAAGGAGCCAGATTTTGCTATATGGAGTTGTTCAACGATATCAACTGGAAGCTCTAGCTTCGTTAGCTTTCCTTCTTTTAGCCCATAAGAATATAAATGGTCGACGACACCTTTTTCTGTAACAATATAAAATGTTCCACTTTCCTTATGCCACTTTAATAACATAACGGATTCCTGTTCAAGAGCTGCTACTTTCGAGAATTCCTTCGTTTCGATATCATATTTGGCAACATAACTATATTCACTTTCATAGTCAGTAACAAAGAAAATCGTTCGATTATCTACAAATACAGGATCGAATACAACATGTACTTTCTCTGGATCTGGAGTAAGCGAATCGGTTTCATCTCCAACCTTTACAAAACCAGTTGTATACGTATTGGCAAAATGCCGCGTATATACAAATGCTTGCTCGTCATCGGAAACTGCTTCTAAATAGGTTGGTGAAACCTCTCCCGTATTTAAAAGCTTATCTGTTTGGTCCACTAAATTACGGACACGCGCATTTAAAAAATTCGGATTGTCCTCTGAGGTCATATAGTAGAGACGTTCGCCATCCTTACTCACATGTGCTAAAAAATACTTTTCAGAAGGCTCGCCTGTTACGAGTGGCTGTGGAATCCCACCATTTGGCGCAATCGCATAAAGCTGATAATTTTCATCGCCATCTTTATCAAAGCCCGCAATTACATGACGATTTTCTGGGTCGATCTTTATGTCATTGCAGGATTCATCTTTATGTGCGAATAAATAAGGATATGTATCCGGTAAATCCATTGCCCAAAGATTCATCTTCCCATTTAGGTTCGCATTGAAAATAAGTCGGCTTTCATCTGCTGCTACCGCGAAATTAGTAATTGCATACGTACGAAAAAACTGTTCTACAGAAGGCTTAGAAAAATTAATCATCAAATTCCCCCTAATTTTTTTTGTTTTTCTTTACTCAACTTTCACTGACATTGCTAGTAAAACTCCAATGAATAGGTTAGCGATAGACTTTACGTTTGTAACTTGAGAGGCTTTATTTCCCCCGCTATGGAAAAAGCATTACGCTTTCCACGGGCACGGACTCAGTCTCCTCGCGGATAAACCACCGCTGCGGGGCCTTCGATCACGTGCTATTCCCGCAGGAGTCTCCATGCTTTTTCCTTCGCTTTTGTTAGAATGAAATCCGTTGGAGATTTTTTAATCCGCAACTTGTAGTTTTTCACCCTCAAAAATCGAATACAAGGAAAGGAAATCGGATCTCCTGCAATCAATGGAGGAAAATACTGCGTGTGAAAGTTGAATCGTTAACGTCCGAATTATTTCTTTTTTCTAAAAAAACTCCTACTCCATTATAAAGCAATGTTCTAAATTAGGATAGGTTCAAATCCATTAATTTGTGGTTAGCTTCATCCTATCAAATGAATGCGTTATGTGGAACCAACCTCAGCAGGGGGCTCGTTCCGACTTAAGACTGATTTTCATATTCGCCCGCTTCTGGTAATACAACTTGGAAGGCAGTGCCTTCTCCTTGCTCACTATCGACCATAATCGTACCGTGATGGAGCTCAATGATTTTTTTGACAATCGATAATCCGAGTCCCGTACTATTCTCTGTTCGTGTTCTCGCTTTATCCACTTTATAAAAGCGCTCAAACAAGTGTGGGATGTGCTCTTCCGCAATTCCTATGCCATTATCCTGAACAGCAACAACAATCTTCCCTCGTTCTTTCACGACACGAATATCGATGCGTCCACCTTGATTTGTATACCGAATGGCGTTCGTTAATAAGTTTTGCCATACTTGCTGCATTAACTTCGGATTACCCAACATCACTGCCTCTTCCGCATCGATCTCCAGTTCAATTTCCTTTTGGCGCCATTGCCACTCTGTCGCATGAATTACGTCTTTCCATTGCTCTTTCACATCAAACAGGATAAACTCCGCTTGGTCAGCATCGCTATCTAAAAAGGATAAGGTTAATAGCTGTTGACTCAAGGTAGACAGTCGCGTACTTTCCTTTTCTATGATTTGTAAGTAATGTGCTTGCAAGTCTGGTGGTAAGTCCGCTTCTTGCAAAGCCTGAGAAAATCCTTTAATCGAAGTGAGTGGAGACTGAATCTCATGGGATACATTGGAAACAAATTCCTGCCGCTTCTCCTCGGTCTTTGCTAAACTGGCACTCATCGAGGAAAAGTTTTTCGCTAACTCGCCAATTTCATCCTTCCGACTCACATTTAGTTTTAAATGATAATTTCCCGCTGCGATTTTCTTCGTTGCTGCGGTTAGTTTTTTGATTGGCTTTACTAGAAAGCGCGTACTAATAATAATGAATAAAAACGTAATTAAAAGCGCGACTACAATTAACACTGCAAGAAAGAAACGCATTTCTCCAAACTGCTGCATTGTATTAGGGCGAACGAACAATGCCTTTGTTTCTCCATTGATTGTAATCGGTACTCCTACTGTATTCGTTAATTCATTGTCAAAAAACCCGGTGACAAATAGCCGCCACGGATAATGCTTAATCCCATGATAAACGTTACCTTGTATAACTGATGCTACCGTTCCTGGTTCAATGGCATACGTACGAAAAGCAGTTCCATATTGCTCCCCTTTTCCGTCTTTTCCTACGACATAAAATTGATACCCAAGACCAGTTAATGAAGATAAATATGGTCCAAGCGCTTGATTACTAACTTCTTCATATATTTCAACCGTATCCTCCGCTATCTGGGTGATTTTATCATCGTTTTTGGGTTTCAAATAATGATGATAATACACATTTGTCGTAATAAATGCGATCACCGTACTGGCAATCATAATCGCCATCGTCATGTAAATAATTCGCACATAAAGTGTTCGCACATCGAATCCTCCATCCTCTAAACTTTAGCTTATATGCATGAAATGAACAGCAGATGAACGGGGTATTACAGTTTACAGATTCGATTCTTCCACTACTTCCACCTTATAGCCAAGCCCTCTTACGGTCATAATAGAAAAACCGTGCACATGTGGCGAAAATCGTTCTCGAAGCCGCTTAATATGTACATCAACGGTACGATCATTGCCCGTATAATCATTTCCCCAAACAAGCTCAATAAGCTGCTCCCTCGAAAATAACTGCCCCGGATAATGGGCAAGCTGGGTAAGCAATTCAAATTCCTTTAACGGTAGGATCATCGTCTTCCCATTTGCCTCTACTTCATAGCTTTTTCGATCAATCACGATGTTGCCAATATGTATAATTTCCTCGTTTATCATATGAAAACGGCGCAGCAATGCCTTTATCCGAAACAGCACTTCCTTTGGTTCAAATGGCTTCACAATATAATCATCTGTGCCAGCTACAAAGGCTTTTTCTTTATCCGAGATTTCTCCTTTCGCGGTAATCATCATCACCGGAATATCGTAATAGGATCGAATTGTTTCACATAACGCGAACCCATCCTTGTTCGGCATCATGATATCTACGAGCGCTAAATGAATATTTTCCTTTTCAAGACAAGCTTCAGCTTCTACACCATCTGCCGCTTCCGTCGTTTTATAGCCTTCCCGCTGCAAATAAAAGCGCAACAGCTCTCGAATATGCGGATCATCATCCACAATCAATATCGTAATCATTCATATACCTCCTAAAGCTCATACGTACTTTTTCTTTATCATAGCATCCGAGCGAATCAATAGAAAATGAAAATAAAATAACCTAATACGAGTCAGATTATTTTCTCACCCGATGATAAAAACCGTTCCCATAAAGAGAACGGTTTACTAGCTTTATCTTATTTCTCTAATCCAAGCAGCTCTTGAATAACATTGGCCACCTGATCAACATACTTTTGGCAGGCTTCCTTTGTTGGTGCCTCTACCATGACACGAACGAGCGGCTCGGTACCAGATGGACGAACTAATACTCGGCCTTGATCACCTAAATCCTTTTCTACTTTCTCAATTTCTTCAAGAATACGTGGATTACTTAATGCCTCTTGTTTATCCACTACTTTTACGTTTTTTAAGATTTGTGGGTAAATGGTCATCTCACCTGCAAGCTCTGACAATGATTTTCCTGTTTCCTTCATAACATTGACGAGCTGAATTGCAGAAAGCATGCCATCTCCAGTCGTTGTATGGTCTAAGAAAATAATATGACCTGACTGCTCTCCACCTAAGTTATAGCCACCTTTACGCATTTCTTCCATTACATAGCGGTCGCCAACAGCGGTTTTATCGCTGCGCATGCCGTGCGTTTCAAGTGCCTTATAAAATCCGATATTACTCATAACGGTAGACACAACCGTGTGATGACGCAAAAATCCTTTGTCATTCATATATTTTCCGCAAATGTACATAATTTGATCGCCATCAACGATTTGACCTTTTTCATCAACTGCGATTAAACGATCACCATCTCCATCAAAAGCCAAACCAATGTCGGCTCCTTTTTCTAATACAAATGCTTGTAATGCTTCTGGATGTGTCGATCCATAGCCATCATTGATATTTAATCCATTTGGAGATGAACCAATTGAAAAGATATCTGCTTCTAAATCAGCAAACAAATGGGTTGCCAAGCTAGATGTTGCACCATGCGCACAATCTAATGCAACACGGATGCCAGCAAAGTCAGTTTCTACCGTATCCTTTAGGAATGATAGGTACTTTTGACCACCTTCAAAATAGTCGTTCACTACACCGATGTCTTCTCCAATCGGGCGTGGAAGTGTGTCCTCCCCTTCTAACAGCTTTTCTATTTCATCCTCTTGCTCATCTAGTAGCTTAAAGCCATCCGGTCCAAAAAATTTAATTCCATTATCTTCTACAGGGTTGTGTGATGCAGAAATCATAACCCCTGCCTGTGAGCTTGTTGCTCTTGTTAAATAGGCAACCCCTGGTGTTGAGATAACGCCAAGACGCATTACTTCCGCGCCAATTGATAAAAGTCCTGCAACTAATGCGCCCTCTAGCATATGCCCGGAAACACGTGTATCTCGACCAATTAATACTCTAGGTTTTGGTGTATCTTTTGTTAAAACGTAGCCTCCAAATCGCCCTAGCTTAAATGCTAGCTCTGGTGTCAGCCCTTTATTCGCAATTCCTCTTACACCATCAGTTCCAAAATATTTTCCCATTCTAGTACCTCTCCTTTATTTCCAATTAACCTTCGAGAGCGTTTTATGAAGTATGTTGAATAAATAATAAATTATTATTCCGAAATCTCAATTGTAACATCATCATATTCACCATCAATGGTAATATTGTCTGGTCCATTGATTTGAACAGGAACTCGATGTCTTCCCACATCGAGCCCTGCCACATCAATAGATGCTTTAAAATCATTTGCGGTTAGCTTTCCTACATCCTGTGCTTTTCCAGATACCGTTATATCCATCTTGGGATTATCTGGATTTATAAACGAAACCGATTTTCCATTTGCAAGGTTGTCCACCTTTAAACTAATTCCATCTACTTTTCGTGTCTGCTCAAGTTCAATCATTACTTCAACATCACCGACATTTTTGACAACCGCTCCTTTAGGGAGCTTCAGCTTTGTTTTAATTACACCGGATTGTTGCACGTCAGCCAAATTAATTTCTTCTGTTTCAATCTTTTCTATCCCTTTTAATACGTTCGACGTGGCAAACACTTCTACTTCTTCCATATTTGCTTTCATCGAGGAAAGCGTATAGCCTGTTGGAAGCTCTCCTTTTGTCGCAACCGATACCGGCACTTGCTTACTCGGATTATTAATCGTGGCCGATACAACCACATTTTCAGGCTCTATTCTCACACGCAGCTCGTTTCCTTGGCTATCATATACCTTTACTGGAACCTCACGATTATTAATCGATTCTGTTAAGCCGGCTACATTCACAAAGACTTTAACAATTGAGATTTTATCAATAACCGTTTTCGAGCTCGTTATCGTTACTGTTTTAGGATTTACTTCGAAATCGCCTAGTTCATAGCCTTCCGGTAACTGCGCTACATTTGTAAAGTCAACATTGACTTCATATTCTTGCGATGATCGTTCCTCGATGATAACATCGATTGTTTTCGGTTCAATATATACAGTCAGTCCATCCGCATTCTCATACTCAATTTCTACCGTATGCTCTCCTTTTCCAAGTCCTCTTAGATCAACAAACACATCAAAGTTTTGTTGTTTTACTGCTCTTGTAACTGCACTATTCGAGCCTTCTACAGTAACTGCCACACTTTCAGGTACACCACTCACAACATACCTTTCTCCATCTATGCGAACCTTTACTGGATATTGCTCAATTGTTTGCGTATCACTCGTATTTCCAAAAAAGCTGTAATCTTTATCAGAGGCGTCGTTCTCCGTATATACAACAACGTATAGTAACAACGCGAAAACTAAGGCAATTGCACGAACAAACCATTTGCTTTTAAACCAATTATCCATCGTTTTTCCCCCTCCAAGACCAAGATTTTTTTTCAGGGGTCTTTATGTTCAATGCGAGGTTATCATATAGAAACTGGCGTAATTCATCTTGATCCATTTCCCGATGCAATTCTCCATTTTTAGTACCTGATACATTTCCTGTTTCCTCTGATACAACAATCGTCAATGCATCCGTAACCTCACTAATTCCCATAGCAGCTCGATGTCTTGTTCCAAGTTCCTTGGAAATAAACGGACTTTCCGAAAGCGGTAAATAGCATGCTGCTGCAACAATCTTATCTCCTGATATAATAACCGCGCCATCGTGTAGCGGCGTATTCGGAGTAAAGATATTGGTTAACAGCTGGTGTGTAAGCTTTCCGTTGATTGAAATACCTGTCTCCACATACTCACCAATTCCCGTTTCCCGCTCAATGGTTATCAATGCGCCAATACGCCGCTTTGCCATGTACGTACAGGATTGAACAATGTTCTCAATCATCTGTTGGAGAAGCTCTTCCTGGGACTTATTACTTCTAGAAAATAAATTCCCTCGCCCAATCTGCTCTAATGCCCGCCTTAGCTCTGGTTGAAACAGAATAATGATGACGAGAAAAAACCAATCAAGCACTTGCTTCGTTAAATAATCAATGGTCTGTAGATCAAAAAGCATGCTGACCATTCGTACAGCAAGCACAACAACAATTCCCTTTAAAAGCTGAATTGCCTTCGTACCTCTAATTAGCATGATTAATTTATATAAAACATACCAGACGAGGCCGATGTCTACACCTATTCTAAGCAGATCTATTAAGTTGAATCCCCCATCGAGCATGTTCACACTTCCTTTTCCACTTTAAATATACTTCCCCATCGGTCTAATTCACCGATATTTATTATATCATATTTTTTTCTTCTATACGTTTTTTTCCTAATGGCGGACTGGTATTTGCTATATGTTGTACCAAAAAACAGTTGTGATAATTATCTAATTAGATTATAATCTAATCAGATAGAATGTAAGGAGGAGCTTTTACATGCAGCTCGATCGAATTGTGCAATTTCATAAAACAGTTGGCGATAAAACAAGGCTACAAATCATCGCACTCTTAAAACAGGGACCGCTTCATGGTCAAGCGATTTCAGGAAAGCTTGGATTAACACCCGCAACCATTTCCTATCACATCAATAAACTTAGAGAAATCGATGTTATTTTTGAGCGTCGAGATAAAAACACGATTTATTTTAACTTAAATGAAAAAAAACTCACTGCCTTAGCGGAAGCTATCTTACAGTTAGGAGGAGATGAAACGATGGACCCCATTTCCATTACAGCTGCTGATAAACAGCATGTACTTACTAATTTCTTTACAAAGGATGGCAAGCTAAAAAACATCCCAGCACAGCGCAAGAAAAAACTTATTGTATTAGAGCATCTCGTGCAAGGTCTCAGAATGGGAGTAGATTATCCAGAGAAGGAAATAAACACCTATATCAAACAGTTTCATGAAGATTTCGCTACCATTCGACGGGAGTTCATTATGTGTCAATTTATGACACGTGATAAAGGGATCTATCAGCTTAATCCAAAGGAGCTCTGGCCGATATAATTCGATAGATATAGCGAATCTCTAAACTCGCTCTTTGCAGTTAGCGAGTTTTCTTTTCCCTATCTAATTAGATAGTTATTAAATTAGATAATCATTAAATTAGAAAGGAATTAATAAAATGAAAAATTGGATGGCTTGGAAGGAAGAGGCCAATTATCAAAAGCTGTTTTGGGCAGGACTGGCGAACGGAATCGGCAATCGGTTTAATCAGGTCGCTTTGCTCTCCCTTCTCTACATGCTCACAGAATCAGGAATCGCCATTGGCCTTTACTTTACAATACGAATGGTTCCATTTCTTGTCATGGCACCATTAGGAGGAATGCTAGCTGATAAATTTTCTAAAAAAGCGCTTTTAATTACAATCGATGTTATTCGCATCCCAATTGCGCTTCTGCCTTTAGTTGTTCATCATCCTGATGTGCTATGGATTGCCTATCTTGGTGTTTTTCTTCTTGCTACTGGGGAAGCAATGTATGCTCCAGTAAGAATGGCAACCATTCCAGCGATCGTTAAACAAGATAAATTATTATATATCAATGCAATCGAGCAAATTATGCTTGGCGCTGTACTCGTAGTTGGATCAACAACTGGAGGCGTTATCGCTTTCCTGCTTGGTAGCTATGTCCCGTTTATTCTTCATGCATTCACGTTTCTTGTTTCTGCCTTACTTCTATCAAACGTCCGAATAAAGAAGGTTAAACAGCAAAAAAGACAGACTCCAAACGAGAAACGACCTTCAAGCTGGAAGCTCGTAATCGGCTCTTCTGCACTAATTATGTTTCTATTTATGGAATTAACGATGCCATTAGCAAATGGAATCGATAACGTGCTTATTAGTGTTTATGCATTAGATGTATTTAACATGGGGGATATTGGTGTAGGGTTGATGTATGGATTTCTTGGCTTAGGCTTTATCATTAGCTCCTTTTTTTCACATCACTTAAAGAACAGACTCATTTCTCTTATCGTTCTTTTTATTGCGTTTGAAGGAATCGGTCATCTATTATTAAGCATATCACCGACATTTGTGTCGACGCTTTTTATCGTATTCGGCATTACACTCGCTGGTGGTATCAGCAATATTTGTTTAAGTACGATTATCATGAAGCTTGTTCCTGCCTCCTACCAAGGGAGTTTTTTTGGACTTACGCAAATGATATCAAATACAACCCTTGGAATCATGATGGGAGTTGCTGGCTTTTTACTTGAAATTTTCACTCCTCGGCAGCTCAGTCTACTTGTTGGCTGTATGTACGTATTTTTTTCTTTGCTTTATGGATTCATGTTTTCCCGACTTTCTCTTAAAACAGAAAAAAGAAAGCTCGCTCGAACGGAACGGCTCTAATCAATAGCAATGCGGAGTACCTTCGTAAACAGCAAAAAACCCGGGATATCCCGGGTTTTACTTAATCAAAGGAAAATAGAACTTTAAAGAAATTCTTTGTGTTATACCATACCCATTCGAAGATGCGATCTACATTCTCAAACTCTCCGTTCACTTCACCAACAGATGCCATTAATCCTTCGCCTGGCGTTTCGTCTTGAATGAGCTTTCCATTAATTAACGTAACATTTCCATCAACGGTTCCATCAATCTTTAAGTTTCCGTTTTTAACAACTAAATCCCCTTCAACGATTACCCCTTCAGGTACGATAACCGTATCCCCTTCAATAATTAAGTTCTCTTGCTTCGAGACTACGAGCTTCGAATCTTGGTGCCATGCGGAAAACACCCCGGAGAACATGAAAACAAAAAATATCGCCGCGGCTGTTAAAATTGGATGCATTTTAAACCAACGAATATACTTCATCCGCTTCTTTTCCGTCGGTAGCTTTTCCATGACACCTTGTACGAAATCAGTTGGTGCTGTCATCGGTTCTGTTGATTTAACCAATGTAATCGTTCGTTTTAGTTCATGAAAATGCTGCTGACAATCCGGACAGCCCTCGAGATGGACACGTAATTCCTTCTGTTCTACTTTCGTTAGATCTCCATCCAAATATTTATGCATTAATTCCACTGCTTCTTTTACACAATTCAAGTGGATCACACTCCTTTACACATGACGAAGCTTTTTTCTTAAAGCTTCCCTTCCTCTATGGATGCGTGTTTTTACCGTCCCTAAGGGGATATCCATAATTTCACTGATTTCTTGAAGGGAAAACTCTTCCAAATAACGCAACATAATAATACCACGGTATTTTGGTGGTAGTGCTGCGATCTCTTGATGAATATAGCTTTGCAATTCAAGACTTTGCACTTCATCCTCTGGCAGCTGGTCATCAGCGGCTAGTTGAGAATACATATCCAATCCATCCGTTCCTTGAATTTCTGCATCCAAGTAATAATCCGGTTTTCGTTTTCGAAGACGATCAATTGTTAAATTCGTCGCGATCCGATACAACCATGTGGAAAATTTTCGTTTTTCATCATAAGAATGGATGTTTACATATGCTCGAACAAATGCTTCTTGAGCTATATCCTCCGCTTCGTGCGCATTACCTAGCATCCGAAAACAATGCTGATAAATCTTGTGCTGATAGAATAATACCACGTCCTCAAACGCAGCCTGATCCCCTTTTTTCACCTGGATAATTTTCTCTCTAATCATTAGCTCCATATTTAGTACCTCCGCTAACTATGCGGTATTTGTAATACGGTCAATCACACAATAGGTTTCATAAAAAGAAAAAAAGTTTAAATTTGTTCATAAATAGGCCTGTATTTCCAGCCCGAAAACATGTCAGGAAATTTTTTCTATAAAAATTAAATGTTTACTATTGCAAAATAATGGATAATTCCATATTATAGTATACTGAATAGGAGGATAGTACAGTGTGCAATAGTTTATTAAAAGAAATAGAACAATGTAGGGAAAAAATGATTGCACTTGGCGCTTTATATGGGTTAACAGCTGATATTGTTGTCCAATATAGTAAAAGACTAGATGACCTTCTTAACGAATATCAAAAAAAATTTAAAGTTGTCCAAGAGTAATCTATTTCCGACAGCTGCTTAGAAAATACATAAAGATAAAAAATAGGGTAAAAAAGACATTGACTTTCCTTGTGAAATCGAATGTCTTTTTTTCATGGTGCATTTGGAATCAATTCTAACCGGAGCAAATTACCCCACAAAAAGATCCTCACTAGGGTAACGAACATGTGACTCTTTGGAGCGAGCTAATGAGAACATTAAGGTTAACGGACCGAGCTTGCCGATAAACATCATAAATGCAATGAGTCCTTTCCCAAGGTCGGATAAATCTCCTGTAATTCCCATGGATAGCCCTACTGTTCCAAATGCAGAAACAGCCTCAAAGGCGATTTGGAGAAGTGGTTTCTCTTCTGTTAAGCTTAACAAAAAAATTGCACAAAAAATGAAAGCGAAGCTAATCGTTAAAATGGCTAGTGCCTTGATAACTAAGTTCATTTCAATTCGACGCTCCTGAATTTCCACTTCTTTTCTTCCTCTTAGAAAAGAGCTAACAGTTAAGGCAATAATAATAAACGTCGTTAATTTTATTCCCCCGGCAGTAGAGGTTGATCCTCCTCCAATAAACATTAAAACAAGCATCACTAGAATAGTAGATTCATGAAGCTCACCAATGTTTATTGTATTAAAGCCAGCCGTTCTTGGTGTAATCGCCTGAAAATAAGAAGCTAATAGTTTTTCTCCTATCGGGCTCGTACCAATCGTAGCTGTGTTTCCATATTCCAATAAAAAGATAACAATCATAGCGAGAACATTAACCACGATCGTTCCAACAATCATTACTTTGGTATGCAGTGTAAATGCTCGAAAGGAGCGCTTTTGCCATACATCCGCCAGCACTGTAAAACCAAGCCCACCAGCAATAATCAATAGACTTATCATTAAGTTAATTACCGGATCAGCAGCATAGCCTGCTAAACTATCTGACCAAATAGAAAAGCCCGCATTATTAAATGCAGAGATAGCATGAAAAATGCTAACATACAATCCATGTCCGAAGCCAAATTCAGGAACCCAGCGAAAAGCAAGAATAATAACCCCAACGAATTCAATGATAAGCGAATAAAGAAGGAGCTTTTTTACAAGTCCTATTATGCCGCCGAATTTTGAGTGATTTAATGCTTGCCCAACGATCAACCGCTGCTTTATTCCAAGCCGTTTACCGAGCAGCATAAAAAGGAGTACGGCAAACGACATGATACCTAGACCACCTAATTGGATAAGCAACAGGATAACAAGCTGCCCAAACATGGTAAAAGAAGAGCCGGTATCGACAACGGCTAAGCCCGTCACGGTTACTGCAGAAGTACTTGTAAAGATGGCATCAATCCAGCTTAAATGTGTATGAGATGCAATAGGTAATTTCAACAAAATTGACCCTACTAAGATCAATCCAATGATGATAAGTAATAAAAATTGAGGCGGCTGTAGCTTTAGCCGCTCATGATATATCCTCATGGGCTATCCCCTCTATGTTCGAACAACTATAGCGCTTCATCTCTAAATCTAGTTAGATGCCCATATCATACGCTCATTTTTTAAACCTGTAAAGACTCTTTTTGACATTTATAGAAGCTTTTCACCAAATAATGACCCCATTAATGCTACTGCAACTGTTGCTGTTTTATTCTTTTCATCAAGAATTGGATTTACTTCTACAAATTCTGCAGATGTAATCATATTTGATTCTGCTAGCATTTCCATTGCTAAATGACTTTCGCGATAGGTTAATCCGCCAAGCACAGGTGTCCCCACTCCCGGTGCTTCGGTTGGATCAAGTCCATCTAAATCAAGACTTAAATGGACACCATCTGTACGATCACGTAAATAATTGATCGTTTCTTCCATTACTTTTGGCATGCCCATTCGATCAATTTCATGCATCGAATAAACCTTAATCCCTTTCTCCCGAATCAATTGACGTTCACCTGGATCAAGGGAACGTGCTCCAACAATTACGATGTTCTCGGGCTTTACCTTTGGCTCATACCCGTATAAACCTGTTAGTTTTTCATGCCCTAATCCGATACTTACAGCAAGGGGCATTCCATGAATGTTCCCTGAAGGAGAAGTATCGCTTGTATTTAAATCGCCATGCGCATCATACCATATGACGCCAAGGTTGTTATAATGCTTAGAAATACCAGCAAGACTACCTATTGCAATACTATGATCTCCACCTAAAATTAACGGAAAGCGGTGCTTGCTAATTTCCTTATCAACTAACGCGGCCAATGCTTCATTACCAGCAATGACCTGTTCTAAATTTTTTAAGTTACTTGTACCTATTTCACCTTCTTCTTCCGGACGTTGAATCGAAATATCACCAAGATCATCAACATGATCATGCAATACTTTTAAACGGTCGATTGCACCCGCATAGCGAATAGCACTTGGACCCATATCTACCCCACGACGACTTTGTCCTAGATCCATTGGAACTCCAATAATTGAGATGTTTCGTTTCATCTTTCTCCCCCCTTCTTTCCATTTTAGCGAAAGATACACAACTGACTCAACCGCACATGTTTATGCATATATATACATTCGCTTCTTAGGGAAGTTCATATGAAGAAACCGTTAAACAGCAAAAAGACAAGGATACCATTAACGGCCACCCTTGCCTTTTCGCAATCATTTATTCATTTATTGCTGCACCATGAGGAAACATCTTTATATCGAGTGGTGTAATACCAGCTTCTTTCCATGCATCGAAAAGTTGTTCCGTGTTTTTCTCTGATGGTATAAAAGCAATACCACAATCACCACCACCAGCACCTGACAGTTTCCCTGCCCCGCCGTGCGCTTCCGTAAGTGTACATAGCCGGCTTAACAACGGGGTTTCTAGTTCAACATTGGCATGCAGGCCCACCGTGGCTAGTGCATGTCTATTTTGTTTTACACCTTTTAAAAAGGTAGCTAGATTATTTTTTTCCATGCCATCAATAATGGCCGATACCGCTGCTTCACTCTCATCCAAAAACGTCTGATACTGGGTTGGGTTGTCCTGCTTGAGACGTAAAACCTTTTCAACAAGTCTGCCTGTTGATGCTGGTTTTCCTGTCCAACCGATGCAAAAGGATAAGCGGTGTGGAAAACGAACTGGTTTAATGGAAAGATACGGCCAGTCCTCTTCAACAAACTCCACTAAGCTTTCTGCATACTGGTAAGCTTCTTTTAACCACGATGCTTGAAAGGATGCGTATTGCAAAACCCCGCCATAAGCAGATGCCGCAACATCTGCACCAGAACCATTTCCTTGTGTACGTACATGTGAAATGGCGGCAAGCTTAAACAATAGCATTTTTGGCGGCTTGTCCGGCAAGTACGCTTGTAAAATTGCCGCAATCACCGCAGTTACGACCGCAGCGCTTGAGCCTAAGCCATACTTTTTTCCAGATGCATCATCAAGCTCACTTTTAATCGTTAACGAAAATGAGTTCATTGGAATTGCTTGTTCCTGCAAATATTCGCAGGCAATGGACATGGCATCTTCTACAAATCGAACCCGCGGATCACTCGAGTCAATTGTTACCTTTTTATTCGCATACTCCCAATCAAGGTTCGTCATATTGAAATTTTCTAAGGAAAGCTGATTGATCTCACTTGGTGCATACGATGCGTAAACAAAACGATCTACTGCCATGACAATCAGCTTTTTATAGGGCTCTAGAACTGCAAATTCGCCAGCAATCATTAATTTACCTGGCACCCTAACTCTAAACGGTGAATTCGGCAATATTTGTCAACCCCTAAATATAGGTTATTCCTCGTCCTGGCTTGCTTAAAATAACATCCGTTACACCAGGTATCGTTTGAAGCGTTTCTTTTACAACTTTTTCATGCTCGGGTAAATAAAGCACCTTTACATTTGGTCCTGCATCGATGGTAAAATAGGCCGGAACACCGTTGTCACGCAATTGTTGAATGGTGTCCATGACCGCCATTGTCGTATCATGCCAATACGAAAATGGTGGAGAAGCACCTAATGTTGTTGCGTGCATTTTAAGACAATTCGCTTCGGCAATGCGACCTACTTGATTGAAGTCTCGATTTGCAATTCCTGTCTTTATTTGTTCTAAATCCTGTGGAATACTGTCCACCCAGCTTTGAAAAAAAGGTGATGTTTCCACTGTGCGCTTCATTCCAGCACGACTCGACACTTTTTTCATCGTAGCATTTAGAACAACGGCAGCAACGCGGATATCCCAATAATCCTGTGGTTGAATTGGAACAGCGTAGGAATCGCTCCCATCCGCTCGTTCTCCTTTCTCCCACTCTGCAAAGCCCCCAAAAATTGAGCGACAAGCTGATCCTGATCCCTGACGCGTAAGCCGAGACAGTTCAGCATCTGACATGTCAATGCCAAGTGCTCGTGTTCCAGCAGCAGCCAAGGCAGCAAAACCAGATGCAGAGGATGCAAATCCGGCTGCAGTCGGAACTTTATTGATCGACCGCACCTCTGCATATATCGTACCGTACGTATTCTCCTTGAGACTACGTATCAAGTCGAGGAAGGCTGTCACACGTTCATATTGGTCACCGGTAATTGGTTCCTCATTAAGAAAAAACAAATCCTTCGTTAGCGCTTCACGAAATTCTACCGTTGTTGTTGTATAAAAACCATCAAGTGTTAGTGATAAGCTATTATTTGTAGGTAAAATTAAAGCTTCATCACGCTTTCCCCAATATTTAATTAACGCAATATTTGTATGTGCACGTGCTGTCGCCTTCATTGTGTATCTCCTTTATCAATAAACAAGCCAATCTCTTTATTATAATGGGACAATTAGTCATGCTTTTTTAATACAAATGACCAAACTGTATGTGCACCGAATTTTCGTAGTTTGTCGGCAAGCTGTCTTGAATGCACTTCATTTTGAGCAAGCGCAACAATACAGCCACCATTCCCACCACCTGTTAATTTGGCACCTAATGCACCTTCTTGTCGGGCAATGTGAATTAACCGGTTCAAACTAGCATCACTCACTCCTAATGCCTCCAGCTCTTTTTGAGCTTCGTCAAGCAACTGACCAAGAATTTGCTTCCCAGCCTTTTCTAAAGCATGCTTAGCTTGATGTGTTAACGAACCAATCTTTTCTAATTTAGATTGGATCTTTTTCGGTGCTGCCTTTAATAGATCAGCCACCGATTGCACCGCAGAGCGCGTATCACCAATTGTACCAGAGTCGGCAACAATAAAGTGAAAATCATCTGCAGGCTTAATAAAATGAATTGGTTGTTCTTTTTCAAACCAAATAGGAGTTTCTGTTGTAATTGTTAACGTATCAATCCCACTAGGTGCACCATGATTATATGTCTCCGCTATATTTGCTAGCTTTAGTAATTCATCCTGGGTATAAGCGCGCTCTGCATAAGCAAAGATCGACTTTATCACAGCAATAGCCACCGAAGCACTAGAACCGAGTCCCTTGCCAGGCGGAATGGACGATTTTATTTGAATTAATAAATCACTTTTTGGTAATTCAAGATATTCTAATGTCGCATATATACTATTAATAACGCCCTTTAAAGACTTTGGGGCAGACGCTATTGGACCATGATAAAACGTACTATCTATCTTAATCGCACCTGGTACATACTCCACTACTGATTCAACACCAACTAAAGGAAATGGGATGGCAATAGCAGGCTGTCCGTGTACAACCGCATGCTCCCCAATTAAAATTAGTTTACTATGAGCTATACCGATAGCTATTTGTTCTGAAGTTGTTGCATTTTCTACACTCATTTTATATACTGTTCCACCAATTCTTTAGCTTTTCCAACACGGATTTCCTTTTCTTTTACTAGATGTTCTGCAATGATATCAATCATCTCCCCAGTGGCCCCTGCCGCAATTGCTACAGAGCGAGAATGTAGTGCCATATGCCCTTTTTGTATCCCATCGGTCGCCAAAGCTTTTAATGCGCCAAGATTTTGAGCTAAACCAACCGCTACAATGACCTGTGCAAGCTCTTCTGCTGACTCTGTTTGAAGCAAGCGAAGTGCTAGCTTTGCAGTAGGATGTACGCGCGTTGCTCCACCAACCGTACCGATCGCCATTGGTAGTTCAAGCTCACCAACAAGATTTCCTTCTTCATCCACAGACCATGTCGTCATCGAATCATATTTTCCAGTACGAGCCGCATAGGCATGTGCCCCTGCCTCCACAGCTCGCCAATCATTTCCTGTTGCAATAACAACTGGATCAATACCATTCATGATACCTTTATTATGTGTAACTGCACGATACGGATCAGACGCTGCAAATTCATACGCATGTACCACTCCGTCACGTACTTCTTCGCCAGTAAATCCATCATCCGCCAAAAGATGTGGCGGAATAACACATGTCGCTTTTGCCAATGCTTGATCAGCAAAATTAGATAAAATACGTAAGTACACTTTCCCCTTCGTGATTTGTTCAACTGTTGGAGCAAGCGATTCCACCATCGTATTAATAATGTTTGCTCCCATTGCATCACATGTATGAATGTACACATGAATGATAAGCATTTGTCCATAGGTAGCTTGAGGATCGTCATTTAATATTCGGACATCTAAATCTACAGCCCCTCCTCCTCTTGCTACAATGCTCGGATAAGCAGCATTTGCCGCTTTAATTAGCGCTGTCTTTTCCTTTAATATTTCATTTTTTGCTTGATAAAAATCGGCACATCCGACTACTTGGATTTGACCGATCATCGTTCTTCCGGTGGATTCGGTTTTAAACCCTCCTGCATCTCGAACGATTTTTGCAATATAGCTAGCTGAAGCAACAACAGAAGCCTCTTCAATTGCCATAGGAATAATATAATCTTTCCCGTTTATAAGGAAATTTAATCCTAATCCAAGTGGCAACGAAAATGTTCCAATTGTATTCTCAATCATTTTATCAGCCGTCGCTATTGGCAGTGCACCTTCTGTAGAGAGAAGCTCTATTTCATCTGATGTTAAACCATGCTGATGTAAGAGTATATCTCTACGTTCCTCGACTGTCTTTTTGTAAAAACCAGGGATTCTGGAAGAGTTCATGCTATTCCATCCTTTTGTATATCGTCATGATACCTTTTACAATTCTATATATTAGCTTATAAAAATTTTAATTTTTTGTGAGTGCTTGAGCGTAATTTCATTATAATATAAATATAGGCTCATTGCAGTAGGATTTTTACAATGTTAGAAACGTGTAAAATAATTTTTCTGTTTCTATTATCGTGAAAATCGCCTAAAAATGCAAATAAACAAGGCTGTCAATAATAACTACCTTGTTTATTTTATATTATGTATCGTATTTAAATGTTAACACCCATTTTCAAAATGGTGAGCCATACAGGATTCGAACCTGTGACCCTCTGATTAAAAGTCAGATGCTCTACCGACTGAGCTAATGGCTCCTGTGAGATATCATCGGTATGTATTGCGTCCAGCGCAAACTTAATCGTTTAAAAAGGAATCGATGCGCAATAAAAATGCTACTCATGTTCAAACGTAACTCTACCGAGAAAAAACAAAAGCGAGAGCAAATATGATGCTAATCGCTAGGATTTTAAGACTATATATTTAATAGCTGGGCTACCAGGATTCGAACCTGGGAATGACGGGACCAAAACCCGTTGCCTTACCGCTTGGCTATAGCCCAATAATATAAATGGTGGAGGGGGGCAGATTCGAACTGCCGAACCCTGAGGGAGCGGATTTACAGTCCGCCGCGTTTAGCCACTTCGCTACCCCTCCATATCATTAACGGAACTCCACATATTTATTCAAAAAAAATGGTGCCGGCCAGAGGACTTGAACCCCCAACCTACTGATTACAAGTCAGTTGCTCTACCAATTGAGCTAGGCCGGCAAAACACCTTACTATATTATTCGTTACATCACATATATTATACGATGTAGAAGGTGAATAAAAAATGGTGGAGGATGCAGGGCTCGAACCTGCGACCCCTTGCTTGTAAGGCAAGTGCTCTCCCAGCTGAGCTAATCCTCCGACGCACAGCGTGTGACTCGTGCATGTGCTGCAACTAACAGTCGCATACTCTACATGCCTAGCATCACAGCTGTTTTAAAAAGTACGATGACCCGTACGGGATTCGAACCCGTGTTACCGCCGTGAAAGGGCGGTGTCTTAACCGCTTGACCAACGGGCCTTGCAAAGAAAAGTAGTTTATTCTCGAACGCAATTGTCGAAAACCAACGAATCTTATTATATACAGATTATTTGTATTTGTAAAGAGGAATTATCTTTTTTTATTATTATTTTTTTATTCACCTCATATTCGTTTAAAAAAACTGCCACTCCGCCATTTAAAGGGAAGACGGTCAAGTGAAATGAACCGATTTTCTATAAGCCTTTTTGATGTAACACCACTTAATTATAACCAGGTGTTATAATCTAATACTAATTTATACTTTATTCACAATGTCCATTAAGGTATAATATAAGCAATGAATAAACATGGAGGTGCCCTATGTCACAATTATTAAAAGACAAAAACATCGTTATTATGGGTGTGGCAAACGAGCGAAGCATTGCTTGGGGAATAACAAAGTCCTTACATAATGCAGGTGCAAACCTTATTTTTACAAATAGACAGGAACGCTCACACAAAAAATTACTAAAGTTATTGGAACAAAATGACATGGAAGCAAAATTAATTGTAGAATGTGATGTTGCTAGTGATGAAAGTATTACAGCAGCTTTTAATGAAATAAAAAAAGCAGTTGGAGTGATTCACGGTGTTGTCCATTCTGTTGCCTTTGCAAATCGGGAAGAGCTAAAAGGAGAATACGCCGACACTTCTCGTGAAGGATTTTTGGTAGCTCATGAAATCAGCGCGTTTTCATTAGTGGCCGTTTCAAAAGCAGCGAAGGAAATTATGACAGAAGGCGGCAGCATTGTTACACAAACATATTTAGGTGCCGAACGCGTCATTCAAAATTACAATGTAATGGGTGTTGCAAAAGCTTCCTTAGAGGCTAGTGTCCGTTACTTGGCTGAAGATGTAGGAAAGTATGGCATCCGCGTAAATGCCGTTTCAGCAGGTCCAATTCGAACACTTTCTGCTAAAGGGGTATCTGGCTTTAACGATATCAATTCAACCATAGAAGAAAAAGCACCATTGCGCCGAAATGTTGATCAGGATCAAGTAGGCGATGCAACACTTTTCTTCTTAAGCGAGCTTGCACGCGGCGTTACAGGAGAAGTATTACATGTTGATGCTGGATACCATATTATCGGCTATTAATATCGGTGACGAATAACAGAACGAATGGAAAAAAGACAGTCAACCGTTTATAACAAGGAATAAAAGACACTCATAATATTTTGTGAGTGTCTTTTACAATGCTTCTTGGCACATATAAAACTCCTCAAGCAAAACTACTGCTTAAGGAGTTAAACATCGATTACTTTATGTTTAATGCGCAACTTTTTTTCGTTTGTACAAATATAAACCCATTCCCAAAAGAATAATAAATAAACCTATAATCATAAACGTGTACATTGAAGTAGCGGTATTTGGTAACTGCTTTCCAAATAGTGCTGGCTCTTTATTCTTCTCGTTGTTTGAACTGTTATCCTTCTTATCATTCTTTTCATCCTTATTGAGTGCATCAGATTCTTTTTTCCCGCCATCATCTGTTTGTTCTTCAATTGGTTCTTCACTAATATCATCGGATTGTGCTTTCACAGTTACGATTATTTTAGCTTTAAGATCATCTGGATTTTCTATGTTACTTTCTACAATAAGATCTCCCTCAAATTCATAAGATCCCGCTTTCACACTATCGTATTCAGGTGTAGAACTATTCCAACGTACATTGACAACTACCTTTGTACCATCACTTAACAGGACTTCAACACTTGTAGGCAAACCAATATCTTCTTGTGTCGTACCATTTTCTACTAAAATATCACTTAAAGGTTCTACAGATTCAATTGTTTTTACAATAACTTCTTGATACTCATATGCTCCGATATCGACAATACTATTTTTGATTCGATCATTACCATCAAGATCTGTTGATAAATCCGCTGGTAAAAATTCATTGTTCCCTCCCATAATTGATGGAGAGTCTTTTTTTAGTCTAAAATCGTTTAGACTAGGGTCAACAAACATCGGATCTACATCTAAATTATTCCCTTTATCCGTTCCAAAATCTTTCTTCCAAGCACTACTTCCACCTGAACCTTCTATTAAACTGTTACTAATATGTGCAACTGCTCCATGGTTGTTAAAAATACTATCGCCATGATTGCCCCAAATAATTGAGTTTTGAATGATTGTTTCTGGATGCGCGTTTTCCGTTCCTCCTGCATATATTCCATGGCCAGATTTACCTGCTTTGTTATCCGTAATTGTTGAATTGATAAATGTGCTTTGACTATCATCGGCAATGTATACCGCACCACCTTTACCGCTACTAGGAGAGTCAGAGTGATATACGGCTATATTACCATGCATTAATACGTTCATTAACGTTGGAGAGCTGTTATACATATACAAGCCTCCTCCGTAAAGCGCTCCGTTCCCATGAATGGTTACATTTTTGATCATAGGCTTACTAGAAGAGTAGTTAGCAATTGCACCTCCAAACGTTGCTTCGTTTCTGAAAAACTGTACGCGTTCTAGATGAGGTTTGCCACCCGCGTTAGCCATCGCACCTCCTGATCCCAACGACATGTTGCCCGTAAACAAAACGTCTGTTAATGTCGGGCTAGCACCAAAATTGTATACTGCTCCACCGCCATTTTCAGCCCTGTTATCTTTAAAGATTACATTTCTTAGGGTCGGATTTGCGTTTCTGTTATACATGCCTCCACCATGTTGGTGATTACTATTTTGCCCATCTGCAAAACCTTTTGTAATCGTAACGCCATCCAATACTGCCGTATCATCTAAAGTAGATTGAGAATATCTATGATTAAACACATGATAAGCGCGTTCAGATGGTTCATACTCACCATTTAAAATCGTTTCATAAACCTTAGGATCCCGCTCAGACATAGTCGGATTTCCATTTGCCGGGAAACCACCGTAAATTGTGACGTCGTTTTTCATTTGAAATGTTTTCGTTCGTTCATCGTTTTCATCTAATGCTTTTGTTGGCACATATGTACCTTCCGCTATCCAAATTTCGTCACCAGCTGTGGCAATATTTAATGCTTCTTGCAGTGTACCGAATGCATCAGCCCAGCTTACACCATGACCGCTCGATCCCTCTTTTACATAAATAATGCCTGTTGGAGTTGGTGTCGGTGGTGCGGGTGGTGCATGAAATTTCAAATGAGGATACCGCCCATCATGAATACCCCAGATCGATGTGAAATCCCAATTAAGATACGTGCTAATGTTCTGCATCTCTGCAGTCGTTTTTCCATCACCTTTTCCTTCATCATCTTGACCGGTGGTTTCTTTATCGTAATAACTATTTTCTACATTTAACGTCGTACCACTCACCTGTCCCCCAATTAAACCGCCACTATAATTTCGTCCTTCGATGATATTCCCAACCGCATAGCTATTCATAACGTCTGTGGAATGTACCAATCCGATTAAGCCGCCAATATAAAGGTTGCTACCTTCCACTGTTCCAGTTGCAAAGCTGTTTTGAATAAGACTATCGGTTGCTCTTCCTATTAATCCTCCAGCTATATCTGTGCTAGATACATACCCCGTTGCGAAGCTTTCTTTTGTAGTACTCCCAGTATGAAATCCCACAAGTCCACCGACAATATCCGAACCTGATACTGCGCCAGTGGCATAGCTATTTTCGAATTCACTTCTCTGAGTGTATCCAACAAGACCACCGACATGTCTGTCACCTGTAATCTCTCCCGTTGCAAAGCTGTCTTTAATGAGAACGTCACCTAGCGCATTCCCAACAAGGCCGCCAACACTGTTCGTACCTTCAACGCTACTAGTAGAAGAAGCATTGGAAATCGTGCTACCTTGCATAAATCCAATCAATCCACCAACATAACCGGTTCTACCAGTGCCAATTATCGTTCCTGATGTAGAACTGTTCTGAACTGCACTGCTGTTAGTGTAATGACCAATTAGTCCACCAATATAATCAACACCTGTTATAGCAGCAGAAACAACAGTTACATTGTCAACCGTTGTGAAAATACCTGTTCCAATGAGCGCGCCAATATGAGCTCTTCCTGTTACATCCACATTATCAAGTGTGACATTCCGTATCACGGCCCCACTCGTATAAGAGAACAGACCCACTTCATCACTACCATATCTAAAAATGTTTATATTTCGAATGGTATGCCCGTTTCCATCAAATGTCCCCATAAACGGGCTAGAACGTGTTCCAATTGGAACCCAGAATCCATCTCCATTAATGCCCGAAAGATCGATATCATTCATAAGGATGTATTGTCCCCTTAAGTTATCCCGAATATTGTTTAAATCCTCTGCTGTATGAATTTCGATAACCGATTCAGAAGATACTTTCATTTGCTGTTTTTTGGGTTTTTCTTCTTTTTTTATCTTATCTACTTTCTCTTCCGAGGACAGATCCGATGAAGGCATATCTACCTTTTCTTCCTCTTGATTCTTTTCACTCTCAAGGGGCGAAGATAATTCTCCATCATCATTTGCGGAAGCTTGTTCTTCGTTTAGTTTTTCCGTTTCAGTTACTTCACTAGTATCATTTGATTCATTATCCACTTCTTCATCTAGCAATTCGCCTTTATCCGATCCTACATCTTCCTGTTCTTCTGTTACTTCTTGTTCCTCTTCTTCTATTACTTTCTTTTCTTCTTTTACTTCTGCTTTGTTTTCTACTTGGTTTGTTTCTGCATGAACATAAAACAACCCTTGTAGAGAAGGAAGTATTGATCCTACGAGTAAAATGATACTGAAGAAAATAACTGCCTTCTTTGAAAGTTTGCTTTTTCGTGGTTTTTTTCTCGGCATTTCTACACCTCTTAATTCTAAATTAATCGTTCTTTTTGATTCCAGCCATTCATCCCCTGTAAAACTAAATGTCCTCCCCTTATGGCCATACTTATTTACTTCATTACTACCACCCTCCTATATTTAGCTTTTCAGTTACACTACAGTTGTCTTTTCATGTTAAAAAACGAAGGTTAATTCGAGGTAAAGAATGGAAAAATCTTTTCCGGATAGAATCGACTTGCTCCACTCTTTTAAGTAAAAAAGCAATCAGATGTAGACACTGCAACTTGCGTGGCTACTATTAGCAAATAACTAATCAACAAATTCATACTTTTAAAATTTACAAAATAAAAAGTTGGGAATTTCTCAGTTTAGAAATTTCCAACTTTACGGATTTTTTTATAAAAAAATTAATAATAGCTATTCAGCGTTTTTGCAACCACACTGGAAGAATAATATGAAAGGTTGTTCCTTTATTTATTTCACTATTAACCCAAATCTCCCCATTATGACTTTGCACAACTTCCTTAACAATGGCTAACCCTAATCCAGTTCCCTCTGGAAAGTCATGCTTTTCATCTTGTGGCCCTTTATAAAATCGCTCAAAAATTAGCGGTAAATTTTTTGAGCTTATTCCAAAGCCATTATCTTGTACTTTAATCGTTACAGCGCTCCTTTCTGTGTCTAATCTAGCACTCACACTAATTGTTCCATTCCCTTTATTTGTATTCTTAATTGCATTTGATATTAAATTAAAGAATACTTGATCCATTCGTTCTTCATCAACCGCACAAATATACGTATCAAATAGATCAGGAAGTTCCGTTCGATTAAAGCTTCTATTTCTTTGAATCACGCCAAACTCGCATTTTTGATAGATTTGCTCTATCCATTTTGATAATTTTACTTCTTTCATATTTAAACTTGTTCTTCCTGCCTCAAGTTTTGATAAGTCAAACAGGTCATTAATTAAACGATTCAAAACCTTAATTTTATCAAATATTAGTTGACTATAATTCCCATCATTAGGGACAATGAGGCCCTCCTGTAATGATTGAAGATACCCATGAATTAAAGTAACAGGTGTACCTAATTCATGCGCAATATTTGCCAACAATTGTCGTCTTGAAGCAGTCATTGCTACCAGTTCATTATTCAACTGCTGAAGTTCATCATTTGCACTTGTCAGTTCCTCTGTTCGCTTCTGTATTTTTTCCTCGAGACGCAGATTCAGCATTTTCAATTCCTCGTTTAGTGTCCTCACTTTAACTAGTGTTTTAACACGTGAAAGTAATTCTTGCTTTTCACAAGGCTTGACTAAATAGTCATTCGCTCCTACTTCAAAAGAAGCTACTTTATCATAAAGTTGATTTTTTGCTGTTAACATTAATATAGGAAGTTCCATTAAAGAATAATGTTCTCTCAAGCGCTGACACACTTCATACCCAGATATATTGGGCATCATGATATCTAAGATGAGCAAATCAATAGATTGTTCCTGAACTATTTGGAAAACCTTTTCTCCATTTAATGTTGAAATCACTTCAAAACCCTCTAAGACAAGTTGATTCGTCAACACATGTAAGTTAACTACTTCATCATCCGCAACTAATATTCTCGCTCGATTTTGAGAAGAAACTACCTCCACATCCAATTGATTTGGCTGTAGATTATGAATTGCTTCCACTGTAAAGGCGGCTTCAACTAAGTGGTTAGGTCGCTTTGCGTACACCGGAAGAATTACAGTAAACGTAGTTCCTTTTCCAATCTGTGTTTCCACTGTTAGTCTCCCGCCATGAAGCTCAACTAGTTGTTTTGTAATACTTAATCCTATCCCGATGCCGTCCGATGTATTGCCTTGTTGAAAAGGTTTAAAAATAGTAGTCAGCTCTTCATTCGAAATGCCCACACCTGTATCTGACACACTAAGTTTCACTTCATCATTTTCAGTTACTGCAGAAACAGTTACTTCTCCATTCTCCGTATATTTAATGGCATTATCTAATAAATTATATAAGATCTGCTGCAGTCTATTTTCATCTGCTCGAATCGGTGGAAGATTCTTATCCATTTTTTTAATAATATGGACTGGCTTATTTTTTAAAAGCGGCTTCGAAACAGTTATAACGATGTCCACTATCCCCTGTATATAGACTTTATTTAAATCTAAGGTAAGCGAATCATACTTTAATTTTGAAAAATCTAAGATTCCATTGACTAACTGCGTCAATCTTTTGCCACTCGTGATTATTACGGATAGCTGTTCCTTCATTTGCACCGATACTTCTCCCGTTATGCCATCTCGAAGCGATTCAGCAACTCCAATCATTCCATATAGTGGTGTTCGTAGTTCATGAGAAGTAGCAGCAAGAAATTCATCCTTTAATACATCTGCCTTTTTTAAATTTTCCAACGCTTCCTTTTGACTCTGCCTCGCCTTTCGCTCTGCTTCTTCTTTCTCCATCCTCATTATATTTATTTTATCTGCTAAAGCTAGTGAGAGAAGCACAACTTCTATAACGAGTGCTCCTTGACCAGCATATTCGGTAAAAATGGAATACGGTATGATAACAGCTCTTTCCAATATCGTTATCGCCACACCTGTTAAAAAAACGATCCAACCAACGATATAAAAGCGTGCTTGACGTGCTCCTTTTTTCAAACAAACAATTGCAGTAGTTAATACCGTGAAAAATGTGCTGAATGCCCCAAACAACATAATGGAAAGACCTACATAATGTGAAAACGGCAGCGAAACAATCACCAGGGCATTGACAGCAATTAGGAAATAGGCTAGCTTTTGAAATGAAGGAATATATGCGCTAACATCTAGAAAATTCTTTGTAAAGATAACAATAAATATACAGGCCATGCTTACCCAAAAAGGGGTCGCAATCAAGTTCCATTCTGGATAACTTGGCCATAAATACTGAAAACCAAATCCATTAATAGAGAGCTTCCCTAATAATGTGAAAGTGATGACAATAACATAATAAAGATAACTTTTTATCTTCAAGCTAAAATAAAGAAATAAATTATACAAAATCATCACAAAAATAATCCCATAAAATATCCCAAGCATTAGAAACTCAAGCTGTGATTTCTCAACAAATGCATCTTTGCTCCAAATGTTTATCGGTGGATGAAGATCTCCACCTCCCACTGCTAAAACATAGTAAACCTTACTTTGTCCAGGCTCAACATCAAGATTAAAAACAAAATTACGATGATTAAATTCTCGCTTTGCAAAAGGATAAATCGCACCAGTGTTAGTAAGCTGGATGACTCCTGTTTCTGTTTTTTCAAATATTTGAAGCTCATAAATGAGTGGAAAAGCAAACTCAAGCAACCAATCCTTTTGATCTGAATTATTTCCTATTTCAAATCGAAGCCAAGTAGCAGATTCAAAAAAGCCTCCTTTTTGCTCTACGTCATCAGCATGAACAAATTTTTCCTGATATGCTTCTGAAGTTACATCCTCAATCGTGAAATTTCGCTTCCTATCTTTTATCATATAAATAAGAGGATATAAATCTAATTTTTCAGTAGCTGAATCCAACACAAAAGCATTTTTCACGTTTCCGCTTACCGTATTAGGAGACAAAAGCATCATGCATATAATGAAAGTGAGCAAGATTTGCATATGTATGGTTTTAAACATCGGGACCTCCCCTCTCGCTATGTGATACCACATTCTATACTAAATACAACGGCCAAACTTTACTCGATATTGCATAGACTATAAATTAAGTTTTGAAGTTTTAACTTTTTGAAGAAAGGTTTATTTAAATAAATTTTAACCATTTATTTTTATTGTAGAAAAAGGAATAAAAACATTCATAACAATATGAAAGGAATAGGGTTTAAATGGATTCTTGAGGTATAATCTAATCGAGGTATCATTTTGAACTCACTACGCATCAGATAAAACAAAATTGTCTCAAATGAGTATATCGAATAATAGTAATTCAATCAAACTATTTTGAGTTTTCATCCAACTAACCCTCTTCTAATTCTCCAAAATCTCTCAAAGTGAAAGCAGTAAAGAAATTAAAACCACTGTCATATTAAATAAACTACCTTTCCTTACATTTAACCTTGATTATGTATGATTCAATTTAAATCATGAAATGAAATTATGACGATATACACATTCATAAACGACAAGAAAAATGGATGTACGTCTAATCAAGAAAGGAGGTACTCTAATGACAGAACAAAAAATACTTATTGTTGAAGACGAAGCGGGTATTCGAGATTTAATCCAATTGTATCTAGAAAATCGACATTATAAAGTAATCACTGCGGATAATGGGGAAAATGCGGTTGAGTTAGCTGATCGCGAACACCCACATTTAGTAGTATTAGATATTGAAATACCAGGAATAGATGGCTTCGAAGTTTGTAAGAGAATTCGAGAAGCAATTGATATTCCAATCTTATTCCTTAGTGGTAGGAGAGATCTCATTGACAAAATCAAATGCTTTGAATTAGGAGGAGATGACTATATTACCAAACCCTTTGACTTTGCTGAGCTAGAAGCAAGAATTAAAGCAAGCTTACAAAGATATCAGCAGTTAAGAGCTCAATTATCATCCGAAGTTCTCAAATACGGAGAACTAGAAATTAATCTTACTACGTATGAATGCTTTATAAAAGGTCGTAAAATTCCGCTTTCAACAAAAGAAATGCAACTGCTAATCTTATTAGCCAAAAGACCAAATCAAGTATTTAGTGTAGAACAAATTTATGATCTTATTTGGGGTATTGATTCAATTGGTGATATCCAAACTGTAAAAGTTCACATAAGAAATTTACGTAGTAAAATTGAAAAAGACTCCACTGACCCTAAGTACATAATAACTGTACGGGGCTTTGGCTATCGTTTTGTATTTTAGAGGACATCCGTTTTAACACCAGATATATACCTGTTTTTCACTTTAGAATCCATTCAAAAAATTTACGACTTAGTTAAAACTTGTAGAAAATTATTTCTATAAGTTTTTTTGTTTTTTTACTTGAACTTAACCTTCACATCATACAATAGCTCTTAGACAATATTTGAAGGAGGATAAGGATGAGTTCAAATTCAGACGATAATGTAGGAGGTCAAAGCGTATTCATGGAAGAAGAATCAAATAAAAATGATAAAAAGGAAAAGACAGCTACTGGAATGGATCAAAACATTGCTGGATTACTTTGCTATTTAGCTTGGTTTATAACAGGAATTATTTTCCTGTTTATTGAAAAAGAAAACCAATTTATTCGTTTTCATGCATTACAATCAATCATTGTATCGATTGGATTCTTTGTTATCAATATCGTATTAACTGCCATTCCGATTATAGGATGGGCAATCGGATTATTATTAACGCCATTATATGTAGTAATTTGGTTATTGATGATGTGGAAAGCATATCAAGGAAAGCTTTTCAAATTACCGATTGCTGGTAACATGGCCGAAAAACAATTGAACAAAAGTAGGAGCGAATAACGAAAAAGAAAGTATTTTTGAAAACTAAAATAGAGGTGAAACAAACGTGAGGTTGTTACAGATAAGCATCTTTCTATCTCTCTTCACAATATTTTTAGCTGGTTGTATTGATATTCCGATCGGCAGTGAAGGTAAATTAAAAGTATCTAAAGATAATATCAAAATAAGTGATGAGGAAGGTAATGAACAAAATATTTCGATTGATACAGAAGGGGAAAATGTCACAGTAAGCGGATCTGGAAGTGGAAGTGAGAATGAAGATGTTTCCATGAATATCGGGAATAATGTTGAATTGCCCGAAACGTTTCCTTCTGATATTCCAATCCCTGAGAAAGCAAATATCTTTCAAGCCACTGAAGCAGATGGAATGATATCCATTGCGTATGATGCACCAACAAAGGTTGAAGATATTGAAAAATTATACACGGATTATATAAACAGCGAAATCTTCAGCGAGCAAAATTCAGTGATTGAACAAAGTGGAGATATTAACTATCATCAATATACAGCAAAAAGGAAAGAAGGAACGTTAAATATTAGAGTCATGAATTCAGAAAAATATGCCGATGGTTCTAATGTTATCATTATGTTGGTAAAAGATAACGAAAATAAATAAATCCAAGTCAAAATATGGGGAAATACTTTATTTATAAAAGGAGCTGTCAAATTTGCAGCTCTTTTTTGTTCACCTTGAAGATATACGATGTCATAGGATCCGCAGTCAAAAGGGTTTCGCCGTCAACAGGGCGGGTTTTTCAATGGTATAAAATAAAGGCTGCTCTTACCCATTATGAGTTAACAGTGTTTCCAACAGGATTTGAACCTGCGACCCCTTCCTTACAATAGTAACTTGATAAAAATAAAAATCTAAGCAACTTATATGATTAGAAGCTTGTAATATCAACACTTTCATAAAAGCAATTGGACATAAACGACTTATATAAAATAAAGTTGTTACTGTTTCATCACTGAAATTGGAGAACAGTTATACATTTTAAGAAGCTTCTCTTGATTTGAACCTAAACTGTATTTGAGATTTAATAGAACGACAGTATATATTCCGTATATCAAAAAACCTTCAACATACTACCAATGTATAAAATGGTGTATTTTATAATCTTTTGATTATGGAGCTTATTCCGTTATATCACTCTTTAGATTAAGTAAATTTTGTCACAATATCCTTAATATGGTCTTTAACCAAGCATAATTTTCATTTGTCTAACCTGCAACTCAATTACATAGGATTTTTATCAAGTTAAATTTTAAATAATGGTTGTTTATCTCAAACTATCAACCTTTATTTCATAGCCACGATAACAAAGAAATATTGAATAATAAGTCCTTAGAAGCCGCGTAAAATCATTCTATCCTATGAAATTATTAGTTATTATCCGATAGGTGAAGTCTATAGAAGATATTCGAAGGAAACTCAATCTATATTTAATATGTGGCTATATTTGACCTTTGATTCTCTACTAGATGGTCTATACCCTGAAATTGTAGGAAAAATTAACATTAGAGGGAATTTGATGAAAAAACAAAAGCTTTCATTATTTGCAATAATAGGGATACTAGTAGTAGGTTTAATACCACCCTTTGCCACGGCTTCAGCAAATGAGGGATCTGCTAATGGAATTACCATAATAGAAAAAGGAGATAACAATTTAGAATACATCCATAAGAAAGACGAAGGAACTTTCAAAATTGTTGAGAGAAAATCCCTAGCTACTGGAAATGTTTACAGTAAAATTTACAAATTGAATGAAAATGATGAGTATGAGTTATACGAAGAACAAACTGTTACAATAACTCAGAACAAAGATGCGGTAGTAGAAAGAAACCCTGTAAGAGGGGAAAAAGAAGAAATAATAATCAAAAATCAGCAATCTAAAATTACTAAAGAAATGAACCAACAGAGTGGTGAGTTCTCTGCTTTTTCAGATAAATTGACTCCCTGGAAATATTCAGGCACAGATGAATTCTACACACAAAGTATGGCTGGTTTTACTATTTCAGCTATACAATCAGTTTTAGACGCCACTATCGGTCTGCCTGGTTGGGGCAATATTCTATTTGATGCTGCGGTTTGGATAGCAAATAGTATGCATGACAAAGTTTACCTTAGTGTACAAACTTCTTATAAAAACCCTATAGGAACCACTATTTTGGCAGGAATTCAAGAGATTACAAAAGTTTATACTGACGCAGGTAAGGGTACAATTGTCCCTGGCGGTTATGGGGTAAACGTTGATTGTGCACGTGGTTACGATTGTAGTTAAACACTTATAAAGTAAAACTAAGGATTATTCCTGTAGAAATAAATCCAGCAGGAATAATCCTGTATTTTACCGTATGCAAAAATAATAAGCAATCTAAAAAATGCAATGAGTTTGGTAATTATTTCTTAGTATAATGAAGTTGAAAGAACCACTATAGGAGTCCCTTTTCCATCTAAATAGAAAATGTTAACTTATATACTATACGAAATTTAAGATATGGATTAATATATTTTCCTAAAAGGAGGATGGTATTATTCAAGGTTTAACACTACTACGAAAACGATTCCTAGCCAGACTTTACGATTTACTCGGTCTAACTATTGTTTTTATTGTTTTCATTTCTATATTTAATATAGAAAGTAATTTTCCGGCAGATCGGGGTATATATTGGCAAGTTGTTTATATAGCTTATATGACAATGCTTCCACTTTTTTGGAAAGGATATGTTGTTGGTAAATGGTTTACTAATATCAAAGTTAAGCCTATTAATGGGGAAAATCTAACTCTTAAAAACATGGTTTTAAGAGAACTTATAGGGTTTTATCTTATTGGAATTTTAAGCTTAGGTATCGCATTTATTATAAGTTCTGTAATGATATATAAAAGGGAAGATAATAGAGGTATTCATGATCTAATTGGTTCAACATCCGTTGTTGAAGTTGATTAATAAATACTTAATCAAAAAGGATTTCGAGTAATTTGAACTCTAAATCCGTTTACTGGTTATAACGTTCAATCGCAACATAATACGTTTTTCTTGTTTTTTGTAGGACGTCACACAATCTAATAATGTTCGTTAGAAAAATGTTAGAAGAAACGAAAAATGCTCTTACCCATTACGAGTAAAAGCCTTTTAAATCAATGTTTCTAAGAGAGCTTCCAACAGGATTTGAACCTGCGACCCCTTCCTTA
Source organism: Virgibacillus sp. MG-45 (assembly GCF_036409425.1). Lineage (NCBI taxonomy): Bacteria > Bacillati > Bacillota > Bacilli > Caryophanales > Bacillaceae > Virgibacillus > Virgibacillus sp. MG-45. Next base: position 65,583 of record NZ_JAXOFU010000015.1, read on the forward strand.
CCATGGAAGTGCTCTACCTGCTGAGCTATGGAAGCAGAATACAAAAAATGGCTCCACAGGTAGGATTCGAACCTACGACCGATCGGTTAACAGCCGATTGCT
>NZ_JAXOFU010000016.1:0-65612 GCF_036409425.1 Virgibacillus sp. MG-45
CGTTTTTCTTGACATACTGGTCGTTTTGTTCAGTTTTCAAAGAGCAAAAAATAATGTGTCGCTCGATTTGGCGACTTTCTTATCATACCACATCTGTTCGGTGAAAGTCAATGACTTTTTTACCGATATGTTTCAGATGTTTACGTCGTAGTTGAAAATGCGACTTTAATAATTTACCACATCGCAAACTACCATGTCAATCACTATTTTAAAAATGTTTTGCTGCAAAATCAATCGTGCTTTTTTTGCAACGAAATTAACTTTATCATGGTTTAACATGACTGTCAATAAGCGCTTCCTTACCAAAATATAGCAATAACAAAAGCGATACTCTGGTGGCAGGTTATAGAAGCTTACATCGTAGAGAATGGTCTTCGTTTTTCTTATGTTGCTTAAAATCGAATTTATAATGCAACGTATTACAACTTTCCCCATCTTTATTCTATTCCTGAATATATAAAAATGCTATACTAGCTTTGGATATAATAAGGAGGAGAAGTATGGCTCAATTAGTCTATTCAAGTAAAATAAACAAAATACGCTCTTTTGCTCTTATACTTATATTTGCGGGAATTGGGATCATGTACCTTGGTATTATGGCCAAAAAAATCGAGTGGCTGATGCTTTTATTGTTTCTTATTGGGGTATTATGCATTGTATTCAGCACTGTTGTCTATCTTTGGATTGGAACGTTATCATTAAGAGCAGTTCCTGTCGTTTGTCCGAGCTGCCAGCAACCAACAAAAATGCTCGGCAGAGTGGATGCCTGCATGCATTGCAAGCAGCCGCTTACATTAGATAAAGCACTTGAGGGTAAGGAGTTTGATGAGAAATACAACTCTAAACGGCAGCAAAAAGCGGAAAAGATGAACGAAAAATAATAAAACAGCTAGGCGATGAAGATTACCTTCTAAAGCCTAGCTGTTTTAATTATCGAGCTGTTCACTCTGAATAATAAAATAACCAAATGCACTTTCCCACAGCATTTGGTCATCCAACATATTTACATATTAAATTAGTGCTTTCTTGTTTCTAATTGCTGACATTCCTTACATTTACCATACAATTCCAAACGATGATGACTTACTTCAAATCCTGTTACCTGTTCTGCCAATGATTCAACCTCATCCAAAGAAGGATAATGGAAATCAACGATTTTACCACATTCATTACAAATAATATGGTAATGCTCTGACGTGTTGCAGTCAAATCGACTTGATGCATCGCCATATGTTAATTCACGAACTAGGCCAACTTCACGCAAAACACGTAAATTGTTATAAACAGTAGCAACACTCATATTGGGAAACTTACCTTCAAGCGCTTTATATATTTCATCTGCAGTAGGGTGTGTCATTGCATTGAGCAAGTAATCAAGCACCGCATGACGCTGTGGTGTAATCCGGACACCTGATTCTTTCAGAGTATCAATTGCCTTCTGTAATTTTCTTTCAGACACCGTCATGCACCTCACTTTCAATATAATAGTATAACTCTAATAATATTATTAGATTGTAATCTTTATAATTAGTGTACTCGCTTCCATAGCATTCTGTCAATTATAGTATATTATAAACGGATAATTATTATTACCTATAGCAAACATCTTTCAACAAAAACGACATTTCCTCTAAATTAGGAAATGCCGCCATCCCAATTCATTAGACTTTAAACATCAGCCTGTAATGGAATTTCCTCACCTGCTAACTGCTGATTCACGTAACGCGCTGCAACAAACAGCAAATCAGAAAGTCGATTTAAATAAGAAACTACATACGGATTGGCAAGCTCATCTCCTAATCCAACGGCTAATCGTTCTGCTCGTCTTGCTACCGTCCGCGCACTATGTAACGCACTAGCAGCCTGAGTTCCCCCTGGGAGAATAAAGTTCTTTAATTCTGGGAGCGTTGCATCCCAAGCATCGATTTGCTTTTCAAGCTCATCGATATGCTCCTGCTTTAACTTCCAAGTTACTTCTTTATCACTTGGAGTAGCCAATTCTGCCCCAACATGAAAAAGAATCGTTTGAATACGATGCATCGCATTCAAAAACGCTTGCTTTTCATCCCATTCTACTTCATTCAAAAAACTTAAACCGAAACCAATCATGGAATTAGCTTCGTCGCAAGTACCATATGCCTCTACTCGCAAATCATTTTTTGGAACACGCTTGCCATAGATTAATGACGTTTTTCCTTTATCACCAGATCTTGTGTAAATTCGCACTTCTAGTACCCCCTTTGAACGTCGATAACATTAATTAGTTGTCCAGTTCCTTCTATATAATGTGTTAAATTAGTTTCAAAAATAGCCAATGCTCGTGGCAAATAATTTGGTGAAATACCTGAAAGATGTGGTGTGATTGTAATATTTTCTTCTTGCCAAAATGGATGATCCTTTGCTAATGGTTCGTTTTCGAATACGTCCAATACTGCGTGCGCAATCTCTTTGTTTTGGATTGCCCGTAGCAATACGTCACTAGCTACAACATCTCCTCTGCCGATATTAACGAAGATTGCATGTTGAGGTAGGGCTTGAAAATGCGCATCCGTTAAAAGCTGCTTTGTGCTATGTAAGCTCGGAAGAATCGAAACGAAAAAGTCTGCTTCTGGAAGCACGTCAAGTAGCTTGTCTGTTTGAAAAGTGGCATCAAAGTTTTCCCCCGGCTTACCACTTCTTGAAATACCAATCGTTTTCATGCGAAATGCTTGAGCAAGTCTGGCTACTTCTTTCCCAATGGCGCCTGTCCCGGCAATCACGATCGTTTTCCCAGTGATTTCGCGCATACGGACAGATCGATCCCATTTTTGCGCCGCTTCATTTTCTAACAATACTCGTTCTTGTCGGTATACGTGTAAGAGCATGGAAATAACATATTCCGACATTGGAACTGCATGGATTCCGCGCGCGTTTGTTACGATAATATCCCTTTTTTGTATCGCTTCGAAGGGCATTTGATCCATTCCTGCTGATATGACCATAATCCACTTTAAGTTTTTAGCTTGATCCAATAATTTTTCGTTTAGATCTTCCCCATAGGTAACAAGAATCTGTGCACTTGACAGATGTGATTGTGCTTCATTCATATTCCCACAAAAAGTAAATACTTGCTCCGGAAATTTTAACCTAAGCTTTTCTTGTGCTTCACTGCCTAGCTTGGCAGAAAATAAAATATGCAATATCAGCTCCCCCTTCTCTAGTGCTTAACAATTTTCTATAGTTTCTATAGTAAATGTTTTTAGCTTGATTGAACACTGAAAAGCAAGAAAACAATGTTAGCGTCTTTTTTTTCTTTGAAATAACCGGCGGATGCTTTCATACATAATGGTGAAATCAAACGTTAACGAGCAATGCTCTACATAGTAGAGGTCATGGACTATTTTCGCATCATGCTGCTGATTTGAGAATCCATTTACCTGCGTATACCCTGTAAATCCAGGCTTTACGAAGAGGCGCTGTTGTTGTTCGTTATTATAATGTGCAGTTACTTCTGGATACTCTGGAGATGGTCCAATCAAGCTCATGTCTCCTTTTAAAACATTTATTAATTGTGGAAGCTTATTTAGCTTATATTTTTTTAGTTGTAATCCTATTGGTGTGTACAGTGCCTGATGTGGGATAAATGTAAAATCATTCGGTACGCCGTGCTCCCAATTACTCGGAAATGGATGTGGTGGTAAGGCACGAATGACTTTAGAGGGGATTGTTGTTATGCGAAAGCTGTACATGACGAATGGAGCAAAATCTCTCCCAGTTCGAAGCTCCCGTTGAAATATCGGGCTCCCTTCCTGCTTTGATAATCGATAGGCAATGATTAAAAGGAGCGGACTACATAAAAACAGAAGCATTATGCTACCAGCGATATCGACGATTCGTTTACATAAACGGTAAACGTACGTGGTATTTGCTGCACCCGATCTTTCGCTAACGGTTTGCATGAATCCCATATCAATCCCTCACCTTCTTCATTTTACTTTCTATTGCATCCTATTCATCTCAAACAGCATGTATTACTTTGTCATGCAAACGTAATCAAAGCTTCATATATCTTTTTCCATACAAATCAAGGTAACCTTCAAGCCTTTATTGCGAATTAATTGGCTTTTTAATTTAGAAAAAACAGCCGATCGTAGTCGCCTTCAAGGCAAAGCTACTTTCCGACTGCTTTTATATAATATGCTACGCTAGCTGCTCGCGAATAAACATCAGCGCATCTTCAACATGCCCTTTTACGCGCACCTTTCGATATTCCTTTTGGACAATGCCATCTTTATCAATAATAAAGGTAGAGCGTTCGATTCCATAGTATTCTTTCCCGAAGTTCTTTTTCAGCTTCCAGACCCCGTACTGTTCTGCTACTTTATGCTCTTCATCTGCAAGCAACATAAATGGGAGCGCATGCTTGTCAATAAATTTTTGATGCTTTTCTATTGGATCAGGACTAATTCCAATTATGACAGCATTTACATCTGCAAAGCTTTTGTATTGATCTCGAAAGTCACATGCTTCTGTTGTACAACCTGGTGTCATGTCCTTTGGGTAAAAATACAAAACTACATGTTTTCCGCGAAAATCGCTTAAGGTTACTTGCTCGCCCTGTTGATTCGGAAGTGTAAAATCTACCGCTTCTTTTCCAACCGTGATTGCCATCGTTCATCCCTCCATATCTCATTCTTTCTTAACTATACCATCCTCCATATTGAACTGCTAATATTCCCTTTCTCGATTAGAATATTGAACAAGTCTTAACACAAAGGCTGTTGGGAGCACATATCCAATCAACGCTTCTATTAAAGCAATAAGGCGTCCAACCCCAATCGGTGTAATATCCCCATACCCTATCGTGAGTAATGTAACACCACTAAAATAAACGGAGTGGATAAGGCTGCCTAGCACACCAACATCTCGATGCTCGCCATTCTCTATAAGAATGGCCTGATCAAATGATAAGATAAAATAAATCATCCCAAACCCAATAATAACAATCCCATATGTGATAAGCAGTGTATAAAAGATTTCAAATGAAAACTGACTTTCCAGCATGCGTGGGCCGAATCTACCCTTTTCACCACGAATAAATCCAATCAGACTTTTGATGACAATCAAACTAATGAGACAAATAATAAACCATGTACCCACAATGATTCACCTTCTATCCCTTCCTTTCACTTCTATTAATGTATGCGGAAGGTATGCAAAGCTTGTCTTTATTTTCTACACTTGCGCCGCGCACAAGCGTCCTAGTACCTTTTCCCTCCTCTAGTTAATTTCAATTTTTGAATAGGCGATACTGGAAAAATATATCGGGTCATGTAAAATAATAGATAGCTTCAATAAAGAGCTGTGTTTTAGTAAATAACGGTCTTTTTTGAACAAACAAGGAGGCATTTTAAATGAATCACCTAAAATCAGAAGCATTACATCAAGAAGCATTACAGCATATTGTAGGAGGTGTTAATTCACCATCAAGAGCATATAAAGCAGTAGGTGGTGGTGCCCCTGTCTATATGGAGCGTGGTAAAGGCGCTTATTTTTGGGATGTGGATGGGAATCGTTATATCGATTATTTAGCTGCATATGGTCCTATTATTACCGGACATGCACATCCTCACATTGCAGCAGCCATTACACATGCTGCAACGAACGGCGTATTATATGGAACACCAACTGCACTTGAAAATCAATTTGCAAAGATGCTGAAGGAAGCGATTCCGTCATTAGATAAAGTACGTTTCACGAACTCTGGTACAGAAGCAGTTATGACAACTATTCGTGTAGCTCGTGCTTATACGAACCGTACGAAGGTTATTAAATTCTCAGGCTGTTATCACGGGCATTTCGATGCAGTATTAGTTGAAGCTGGCTCTGGTCCAGCAACATTAGGTACGCCTGATTCAGCTGGTATTCCACAATCTGTTGCTCAGGATGTGATTACCGTTCCGTTTAATGACATCAAGATGTTAAAGAAAGCATTAGATAAATGGGGCAATGATGTTGCAGCAGTACTCGTTGAACCAATAGTAGGTAATTTCGGGATTGTTGAACCTAAACCAGGTTTTTTACAAGAGGTAAATGCTCTCGTTCATGCTGCGGGTGGACTCGTTATTTATGATGAAGTAATTACCGCATTTCGTTTTACATATGGAAGTGCACAGCAACTATATGGCATTGAGCCTGATATGACTGCGATGGGTAAGATTATCGGTGGTGGATTACCAATAGGAGCATATGGTGGTAAACAAGAAATTATGGAACAGGTAGCACCACTTGGACCGGCCTATCAAGCAGGTACCATGGCTGGAAACCCTGCTTCCATGGCTGCAGGAATTGCCTGTTTAGAGGTATTAAAACAAGATGGCGTGTATGAAAAGCTTGATGAGTTAGGGGCACAGCTTGAAAAAGGGATACATGAACAAGCAGAAAAACATGGCATTGCAATTACTGTTAACCGACTCAAAGGGGCCCTCACCGTTTATTTTGGAAGTACGAACGTCACGAACTATCAAGAAGCAGAAGCAAGCGACGGAGAAGCGTTTGGACGGTTCTTTAAATTAATGCTTGAACAAGGCATTAATCTTGCACCTTCCAAATATGAAGCATGGTTCTTAACGACAGAGCATACGGAAAAAGACATTGAAGAAACAATAACAGCTGTAGGGGAAGCGTTCTGTCAAATGGCTAATCAATAAAGCCTGATTAGATTCCTTTTTAAGGAAAGAGGAGTCATTGCTCGTTAAACTTATAATAAAATAAATGACCAGCAGCTAAAGCCACGCGCTTCAGATGCTGGTCATTTTATTATTCATTGTCTAAATGCTGAACCTGGTATAAATCATAGTAGCTTCCTTTTAATGCCATTAATTGCTCATGAGAGCCAGTCTCTGTTATTTTTCCATTTTCAATCACGACAATACGATCTGCATGCGTTATCGTTGCAAGGCGATGAGCAACAATAAATGTTGTCCGATCAGATGCTAGTTTTTCGACCGCTTCTTGAATCATGTGTTCACTTTCTAAATCCAATGCGGATGTTGCTTCATCGAAAATTAAGATCGGTGGGTTTTTCAAGAAAACCCGAGCAATTGCCACGCGCTGCTTTTGGCCACCAGAGAGCTTTACTCCCCTTTCCCCAACGAGCGTATCATAGCCTTGTGGTAACTCCATAATAAAATCATGGGCGTTTGCAGCTTTGGCTGCTTTTATTACTTCTTCATCTGTTGCATACGGATTTCCCATGCGGATATTCATTGCGATCGATTCACTAAACAATGTATTATCCTGCAATACCATTCCAATTTTATCACGTAAAGAACGTACTTTTACATCACGGATATCTGTTCCGTCTATTTTTATCGCTCCTTCAGTGACATCATAAAAACGTGGAAGCAAGCTAATTAATGTCGATTTTCCCCCACCACTCATGCCAACAAATGCAATCGTTTCTCCTGCCTTTACATGTAAGCTGACATTTTTCAGTACGCTTGCTTCCTCTTCCTCGTAGGCGAATGAAACATTTTCAACATCAATTCTACCTTGCACCTTTTTTAATTCAAATGCATTCGGTTTATCTGTAATATCATATTTCTCATTCATTAATTCAAATACCCGGTCAATCGAGGCAATCGATTGCGTAAGCATTGTTGATGAATTAACGAGTCGGCGTAATGGACTATATACTCGTTCCATATATCCGACGAACGCCATCATTGTTCCAAGTGTTAAGTTCCCGTGAATAACCTGGTAACCTGCATATGCGATTACAAGAAGTGGCGCCAAATCTGTAATCGTATTTGTCACAGCAAAGGTCTTCGCATTCCAAATCGTTTGTTTAATAGATTTATCCCAAAAATGATCATTTCTTGCTTCAAACTGCCCTTGCTCATATTCTTCTAAGGCAAAGCTTCGCGTAACAGGAACTCCTTGCACTCGCTCGTGCAGATGCCCTTGTACTTCTGCTAATGCTTGTGAGCGATCGCGTGTAAGCTGCCGCAACTTCGCAAAGAAGAATTTTATCGAAAAACCGTAAAAAGGAAACAAAATGATAGCAACAAGGGTTAATCCCACATCCATTGTGAGCATAATGCCGATCGCTATTAAAATGGTAACTAAGTCAAGCCATATATTCATTAATCCGGTAATGACAAATGTCTTCGTTTGTTCGACATCATTTATTACCCGGGAAATAATTTCGCCGGTTTTTGTCTTTGAATAGTAACGAAGACTTAATTTTTGAATGTGATCAAAGAGGCGATCCCTTATGTCGTAAAGGATTCGGTTCCCAACCCATTGTGCTAAATATTGTCGAAGATATTCAATCGGTGGTCGTAAAACTAAAAAGATCAGAAATGATACCCCCATTAGCACGAATAACTGGGTAGTCTTCTCAGATGCACTTAATCCATCTGCATCAATGATATCGTCAATCACATATTTCAAAATTAACGGCATTAATAATGGAATTGCAAATTTAACAATTCCAATCAAAACCGTCCATACAATCTTCCATCTATATGGTTTCACAAACTTTAAATATTGTTTCACACTATTCATTAATGTCATCCCTTGCTTTATACGTATTTATATGAATAGAAAAGCCTTGCTACATCGGTAACAAGGAACGTTAATTTACCATCGATAGGTTAAAAAGCGCTCATACCATTGATCAATAAAACCTGGTGAAAATGGACCTATTTGCTGTCGAACCCATCGTTTTAAAATTTCAATATTGTTATACAAAATCCGATCAAGAACTTCTGGATAATTCATTAATCTTTTATGTAATTCATATTCATCCTCGTCAAGCAATGTAAAGGTCATATCAGGATAAATTTTTAAATCAAGATCATAATCTATATATTTTAATGCTTCCTTATCATAGACAAATGGAGAACTAATATTGCAATAATAGTAGATTCCATCGTTTCGAAGCATTCCGATAACATTAAACCAATACTTTGCATGAAAAAAACAGATGGATGGTTCTCTCGTTATCCAACTACGTCCATCACTTTCCATTACCTGTGTTTTATCGTTTGCTCCAATCACAATGTTTTCGGTTCCCTTTAAAACGAATGTACTCTCCCAAATACGATGCAGGCTTCCATCATGCTTATAGCTTTGAATTTCTATATTTGAGCCAACTCTAGGAGCAACCATGCACTTCTTCCTTTCTATTCCCCTTTTTGCTTCGTCGTTCTCTCAGCTTTTACCTATTATAAAGCCAATAAACTGAAATATAAAGCATTATGGACTTGCCTTTCCTTCCATTTACATAAGAAAGAAGGCTTTCCGGGAGATGGAAAGCCTTCTTTAGCAATCTTTGGGGGTGAGCGTTATTTTTTATTTTGCTGAGATTTTTGATTTTGCTTTCTTACTTCTTGCGCATTTGTTTCGGATGCAAATTCAGTACCATATTGCCCTTGGCCTTGAGCTGCTTGCTGATTCTGTTGTTTTACATGCTGAACATTTGTACCAGAAGCAGATTTCTTAGGATTTTTAGCCATTTATATCACCTCCGCAATTATAATTTCTCCAGTTTAAAAAATGTTATCCAACATAATGCTAAAAGGATTTTATCCATTTTTTGGTATGGTATTTATGCGGGATAAAAATGGCTGTTCGGAAATAATAATGCACGTTACCCAAGACACACATGCACGCAAACACTTTTTTACATTCATATGCTATTGAATAAACGAAGCTGCAATTAGAAGGAGTATCTTTCGTTTAAACTGCTATGGTTTCTGATAGATACTATAAATACGCCATCATTTTTTGATGCGAAACAGGAAATGGATAGCTCGTTAATTCCGCTTTATCTAAAAGCAATAATCGTTGATCATCGACTAGCGTTTGATCTGTCTCTGCAAGATAAATATCTATTTCCCAAATAATATGGGAAAAAACATGCTTTAGCTTGCCACATTTTTGTTTTTGCTTTATATTTACGCCATATTCTACTTGTAGCCAATTTTCCACATGATCAAGTCCAATTTCTTCGATTAGAACCATCGGAAATTGCCATAGATTAGCTAGCAAACCATTCTCAGGTCTTTTTTCAATCATAATTTTATCTTCTGGTGTGCGAATTAACAGCGCCATATACGACATTCTCTTTTGTTTTTTCGCTTTCGCTTTTACTGGGAGCTGTTCCTCTACTCCTTCTGCGAACGCCTGACAGTGTGATTGCACTGGACAAAGCATACAAGCTGGAGACTTTGGTGTACAAATTAAAGCACCTAGCTCCATAATTCCTTGATTAAAGGCAGAGGGATCCTCCTGTGAAATTAATTCACGAACAATAGCTTCAATTCGCTTTCTCGTTTTTGCTTGAGCAATATCATCATCGATATTCAAAATTCGCGTGATAACGCGCATGACATTCCCATCGACTGCTGGCTCAGGCTGTTGAAAGGCAATTGAAAGTATCGCACCTTTTGTATATGGTCCAATCCCTTTTAACGTACCAAGCTGTGTTGCATCAGCAGGTACATTTCCACCATAGCTCGCAACAACCTCCTTCACAGCGGTTTGAAGATTGCGTGCACGGGAATAGTATCCTAAACCTTCCCATGCTTTTAATACCTCTTGTTCATCTGCGTTAGCCAGTTCAAATACGGTAGGAAATTGCTGAATAAAACGATTAAAATACGGAATAACTGTATCTACCTTCGTTTGCTGAAGCATAATTTCTGAAACCCATATTTTATAAGGATCTTGATCCTTTCTCCAAGGTAAATCGCGTTTATTTTGCGTATACCACTGAATTAAATCATTTTGCAGCTGTAAAATGTTAATATTTTGTAACGCTTGATCAGCCATAATAACACATCCTTTGTGATACAATAAAAAAAAATCGAACTTTTTATAGAACGTATTGGCGGCTAACGATTTACGTTAGCTCATCCAAGGAGGACATACACTTATGGATACTGGAACCCATATTGTCATGGGTGTTGCATTAGGAGGATTAGCAACATTAGATCCTGCTGTGCATAGTGACCCAACACTTTTTAATGCGGTCCTTGTTGGCACAATCATCGGTTCTCATGCGCCTGATTTTGATACCGTATTAAAACTGCGTAATAATGCAACATATATAAGACACCATCGTGGCATAACCCATTCTCTTCCTGCCATTATATTTTGGGGGCTTTTCATTTCAGGTATGATTCACTTATTTGTCCCTGAAGTGAATTATTTGCATTTATGGGCATGGACCTTTTTAGCGGTTATCATCCATGTGCTCGTAGATATTCCAAATGCCTATGGCACACAAGCTTATCGACCATTTTCAAATCGATGGGTGGCATATGGATTTATTAATACGTTTGACCCATATATATTCACGCTGCATTTAGCTGGAATTGTTGCCTGGGTACTTGGGGCAAATCCAGGTATAACATGGCTCATTATCTATACCGTTATCCTTTTATATTACATCAAGCGGTATATCGATAAAAAAGAAATCGTAAAAAAGATTCACGAATTTTTCCCAGATACAGAGCAAGTAGCAACCTCCCCTACCATGAAGCAAAACTTTTGGCGTGTAGCTATTACGACAAAGGACCACTTTTATGTAGGGATTGTTGAAAACGGTCATATCGAAATTATTGATGAATTTGAGAAGATTCCGTTACCAAATTCAGAAATGATAGAGCTGGCATGTACAGATAAAAACATCTCTGCCTTTTTATCCTTTTCACCTGTTTATCGCTGGGAGATAAATGCGTATGATGACTTTACAGAGGTTCGTTTCATCGACCTTAGATACCGCTCTAAAGGGTACTATCCATTTGTCGCCGTTGTGCAAATTAGTGATAATAAGGAAATAATGAGTTCCTATACAGGTTGGATTTTCTCCGAGCATAAACTAAAGCGAAAGCTATACGTTGAAGACTATTCAATATGAACAATTCTCTTATTTATAGAAAAGAGGCTGAGACAATACGTTTAAATTTTGAAAACCCGAACTGATTCAGATTCATGCTGAATCAAGTTCGGATTTCTTTTTGTGGTGCAGGGTCCCACTAGTTTAAAATCTTCATATTTTATTTTGTCTTAGCCTACATTTCATGCGTTCACCTTATCTCCTAACAAGGAAATAGGAATCGCCTCCTGTGTTTCATATCGTTCATTAAGGAGGTTAAAACGATGCCCCCATGCAAACACACCTTCTAAATAATCAATTCGAAAGGTATGCCCTGGATCCCCATTTAATGTATAGGTCTCGTTTATTTCAAAATCAGCCGGATTCAATAAATAGGCCATGGCAACCTGCATCTTCCGCTCAAGAATCGCAGCCTCACTAATGTTCCCAAGCTGTTCCGCCTTTTGTAGCTGTTCCTTTAACTTTCCAGCCTCTGCTCGAAGCTGCTCCACAGATAAATCACTATATCGATAATTCATTTTTATTACTCCCTTCCCCCTATCATTTTACATTTTATCAATACTTTAAGACAATAGAAATGATGAAGGTTATCGTTTATAGAGAACGACTAACACGAGAGGGGAATTGAAATGTCAACAGTAGCGATTACAGGAGCAGGAAGTGGTTTAGGGAAAGCTTTAGCTTTAACCTATGCGGCAAATGGCTACACCGTTTATTTAATGGGACGGAATGGCGAGAAGCTCCATATGGTTCAACATGAAATTAGAGAAATAAATGGTGAGGCGGAGGTTGTGCTTTGTGATGTTCGTGAATATGCTTCTGTCAGCATTGCCTTTCAGCAAATTGGGCAGCTTGATGTATTAATAAATAACGCAGGAATCGGGCATTTTGGTGAGATAGAATCGTATAAGCTAATTGACATCGAGCAAACATTAAATACAAATATAAAAGGAACGATTTTATCCGTGCAAAGTGCCTTACCATTAATTCGGGAAAGCAAAGGAAGAATTTTAAATATCATTTCAACAGCTGGACTGCGCGGTAAAAGAAACGAATCGCTTTATTGTGCAAGTAAATTCGCGATTCGCGGCTTTACAGAAAGCTTACAGAAGGAATGGGAAAATGATGCAATTTCCATCACTGCTGTCTATATGGGTGGAATGAATACGCCATTTTGGAAGGATTCGAGACATGTACAGGACGCCTCCGAATTCAAGGATGCACAGACTGTCGCAGCACAAATTTTTCATGAAGATGATGGCAGAGCAGCCATTTATATCGATAAGTAATTTATTTTACGTATTCGTCTAAAAACTTAACAATATAATCCATCGAGAAGCCTTTTCGATAAAGGGCTTCTTTTAATTTTTGCTGAAGTTCAAAGCCAGTATGCTTACGCGCATGCTTTTGTAATAGCTTTTCCCCCTGATGAACAACTGCCTTCCACTCTGTATCCTCATCTTGCTGCACTTGCTTTTCTGCAATAACCTCTTTAATAACCGCTTGCGAAAACCCTTTTTGCATTAGCGTTGATTGCAGCTGCTGCAGCTGTTGGCGATATGACTTTCGTTCATTTGGTCGAAGCTTTTTATCTGCCCATTTCATTGCTTTTTCTCTTTGCAGCTCAACCGAAAATACAGCCACTGCTTCTGCTGCAATAGCAGGAGGAACCCCTTTTTGTATCAATTCCTGTTCGATAAGCTGTGGTCCTTTATTGGAGGTTTGCATTCTCGTAGCGACAAAAGCTTCTGCAAATTGCCGATCATCAACATATCCTTCCTTTTCCAGCTTGGTAAGAATCATATCAATATGGGAAGGCTCTGCTTCTTTTTTCACTAAATAATCGCGAATTTCTTTTTTTGTACGCATGCGATAGCTTAAGAAATGGATTGCTTGGGTATATGATTTTTGTAACGTATCTTTTTCCTGTAACAGCTCGATTAAGGCTTCATCTAATTCCATCCCTTTATGAAGCTGATTATGAATAAGGACATCTTCATCTACACTAAGACCATAGGTTTCACCATTTCCATCATCCCAAAAGATATTATAGCGGTTTAGCTTTTTTTTCTGTGTCGTAATACGCGTAATTCTTTTCAAAGTAACCCCTCCATATCCGTATCATATCACGAAAGCAAATGTGGAAACATCTTTAAAAGGACAAGTAACATCTTCTCAAAATACTAGCAGTACTAAAAAAACTTCGTTATGCTATATAAATAAAAGGAACGGTATTAGAATAGGAGGATGTCTCGTGAATTATATCGTATCAGGTGGTACAGGATTTGTCGGTCAGCACCTTGTTTCTGCGTTAGAGAAAGAAGGTAACCATATTTTTGTGTTGACGAGGAATCCCAAAAAGCATACAAATAGCCTAAACATCACTTTTATCGATTTTACGTATCCAGGAGAAAAGCTCCCTCCAATCGAAGGTGTCGTAAATCTTGCCGGAGAATCGTTGTTTGGCTATTGGACAAAGGAAAAAAAGAAAAAGATATTAGAGAGTAGAATTAATACAACGCAAAAAGTTGTTCACTTAATGGAAACGCTGCAAGAAAAACCACGTGTATTCATTAGTGGATCGGCAATTGGATTTTATGGTGTTTCAGAAGACTTAATCTTTACAGAAGCATCAACAGAGCCTGGTAATGATTTTTTAGCGGATGTTGTCGTGAAATGGGAAAATGAAGCGCGAAAAGCAACAGATTTAGGAATACGAACCGTATTTACACGTTTTGGCGTTATCTTAGGAAAAGATAACGGTGCCCTTCCTTTTATGACACTACCGGTCAAATGGTTTGCAGGAGGGAAATTAGGAAATGGCGAGCAATGGATGTCTTGGGTGCATGTGGAAGATGTTGTTCGAATGATACGATTTTGTATGGATAACGAAAGTATCCAAGGTCCGATCAATGTAACGGCACCAAATCCAAAACGAAATATTGATTTCATGAAGACGCTTACCAAGACTATCAAGAGACCTTTCTGGTTCCATACCCCCTCTCCTCTATTAAATCTTGTTACAGGAGAGATGAGCCAGCTCATCCTCAAAGGTCAGTATGTACTGCCACGAAAAGCTGAGGATCACCAATATTCGTTTTCTTATCCCTACCTAGAAGAAGCATTACAATCACTTTTAAAAGACAAGGATCATAATTGAACATTTTGTCGAAATTTTCCTCAAAAAAATGATTCCCTTTTCGAAAAAAAAATTGTAAAATAAGATTACGAAAAATGATGTTTACTAAGTTCTGTTATAGATGATTGGAGACGAGACATTTATTTTTATCGTAAAAAAAGCGTGTTGCTTAATATAGAGGGAAGGCAAATGGTGCGCCACCAGTTTTCTGGTTCTAGTGGGTTCGATTCCCACCCCGAATTTTTGTTGAAATTTAACTAAAAATTCGCGGTGTGGGCCACTGGACTCCCTCAAGGTATTACAATGCCCACCTGCAAAAAAATGGGGGGTATTTTTTATGCTGAAAAAACGGGAACTCCATGAAGTTCCAGCACTTTATGAGCTCATGTCGCACCCAGAAGTTTTCCCATATGTCCGACATAAAGCTGAGAATGTAGACGAATTTTATTTCATCACAAAACAAACGATGGAAGCTGAGGAACAAGGTGAATTAATTTCACGGACCATTACAGATGAATATCACCAGCCAATTGGCACGATTAATCTGTTTGATATCGAAAATAACGGTGGATTTTTAGCAACTTGGATTGGCAAGCCATACTTTGGGAAAGGGTATAACCGACATGCCAAAGAACAATTTTTTGAAGAGCTATTCTACCACACAGCTGTAGAAACGATTTTTATTAAAATTCGTAGAACAAATACACGATCACTAAAAGCTATTTTAAAGCTACCATATGTTGCGTTAGGAAATTCAATCTATCCCGAAGTATATGGAAAAATAAATAAACGGGAAGATGTGTATGACCTTTTTGCAATTACAAAAGAACACTATCTGTCTTATTTACAATTTTCGATGCTGGAAGTTACTGCCGACGGAGAGGTTATTTAATTGATATTTTTATTAACAACATGAATATTTAGCAACGATACGGGCAATTCTAAGATTGAAAAGTGAGGGATGCCCAAATGCGCGATAAATCCAAAAAAGATAGAAAAGAAAAATTTCTATCTAAATCACAAGAGGTTCTTTACCAAAAGGAATTCAAACGAGCAAACAATGTCTACAACCGCCTGTCTCAAAAAGGAACACAGTAATGCACATAACTGTTATACACATAGAGTAAAGGAGCTTAAATCAAAATCAAGCTCCTTTTTCTATGCGCTACACTCACTTATGCACAAGGCTGGGGATAACCTTTTAAACGCGCGTTCTTACTCTATAAGATATTCACAAGTACTTGTGAATATCCATGATTTATTTGTGTGGAAATTGTGGGTAAATACTGTAACTACCGTTGAACACTTGGTTGTGGTGTGTATAAGTCTGTGGATGATTCGAATATTCGATCTGCGGATGCTTCTAAGCTGAGGTTTAAGATATGCTCTCTTGCTATACGCTTGAAAAGTGTATCCCATGCTTTCTTTGCTGCCGTTTTCTTCGTTTCGCTAAACCCATAGCCAACCTTAATGTTTGATGATTCAAACTGGACTGCTGCTTGCCATATTTCCTCTTTTGGAACATCCCAAACGAATATGGTTACTGTATTACTTCCTGATACATTAATCTCAAATCTTTCCTCATAAAACATGGCCCGTAATATTTTGCATTTGGTCAAGCTCGTAATCGTTGGGTGATACAATATGAGACTGCTAATCATACAAATGCTCCCCTCTTTTAGTTCTGTTTACGTACATAATACTATATGTTACTTAACAGAACAACCTTTTCCATATAATTAAAAAGGAACAATGATAGGATGAAAGAAGATTTAGCTTCGTTAACGAAATTAATCTAATATTTTTATAAGCGTGGGATAAACATGAGCTCAGAAAAACTCGCATATCATATAAAATATTTGCGTGAACAGCATCATTGGTCACAGCAGGAGCTTGCTGACAAGCTACATATTTCTCGTTCGGTTGTTACTAAATGGGAGACAAATGCAGTTACACCAGATGTTTCTAAGCTAATGAAGCTTTGTGATCTATTTGATGTAACGTTAGACCACCTTGTTGGAAGACATTCCTTTCGTGATGACTTACTAAAGGATTTCAAACGAATATACAGTTCAGAATCCAAAGCTTTTGATGAAGAGGTCGTTGAATTAGTAGAATATTTGATGCAGCATCCGCAATTCAGAAATGAAATTTATCGTTTGCAAGGCTTATCTTTCAAAAAACAACAGGCCGTCCACGATCTTTTTGGCAAGCTCATTGATCAATTTGAACGTCTGTAAGGTTGTTCAACAAAAGCTGGATAAATCTATTTCAAAGCATTTGCAATATCATGACTATCGATATCTAATGAAGGAGCAAAACTCCACAGGATATCGATTTTTTCTTTTTTACATTAACGTAAGCTACGGGATCGTAGTTCAAGAGCAAACAGAAAAAACTACTTCTCCTACATGATGTGCTACACTATAAGAAAAATCGACTATCTTTCGGTTTCTAATTAGAAAGGAGATATACAATGGCTTGGAGTTATGTTCTATTCGCAGCGATTGTAGAAATATTTTGGGTAATTGGATTACGTTATTCTAATTCTATCGTGGAGTGGCTAGGTACAATCATTATGATTATATGTAGCTTTTATTTTATCATTAAGGCATGTGAAAAACTGCCATCTGGGACCGTTTATGCTGTCTTTACAGGAGCGGGAGCAGCGGGAATTGTTATCGTTGACGCGTCTTTTTTTGGAGCAGCACTTTCTATCAAACAACTTTTGTTCGTCGGATTAATTATTGTCGGGGTAATAGGTATTAAGCTAACATCAGATAACGAAACGTCTGAAAAACACGTACACACGTATAAGGGAGCGGAATAATGTGGCTTGGATTTATCTTATTATTGCAAGCTTTGGAGAAATTTTTGGTGTCATCGGGATTAACTATTATCTTCAACGAAAAACGTTCCAAAGACTGTTGTTTGTCATTCTTCCCTTTGGTGTTGGATTTGTTTTTTTATCCATGGCAATGCAAGAAATCCCCCTTGGAACCGCCTATGCCATTTGGACAGGTCTTGGTGCAGCTGGCGCTGTATTGATGGGAATGATCTTTTTCAAAGAATCAACAAGCTGGAAACGAATCTTCTTTTTATTATGCATTATTACTGGCGCAGTTGGCTTAAAAATCCTTCATTAATATACTTCGCTTGCCATAAAGTAATAATATATAGGAACAACACATATCACAAAAACGAGATAAAATACAAAAGCATGTTCAAATCCACGCATTTGGGCATGCTTTTATAATGGGTTTTTAACATGTAATTGACGTTTTGTTCCACCTGTTATACTATATATATAACAGATAAAACAATAAAAAGGAAGTGGAATCAGGTGTGTATATAAAGCTTGATTTAGAATCAGAAGAACCAATCTACACACAGCTTAAACATCAAATCATTGCTGGAATAGCTCGAAATGAACTTACGCCTGGAGAGGCACTGCCTTCTGTTCGTTCATTTGCCGCTGATCTTGGCATTAATCTTCACACCGTCAACAAAGCCTATCAGCAGCTGAAACAAGAAGGTTTTATATTAATTCATCGTCAAAAGGGTGTTGTTATCCATCCAGATGGTGTCGCTAAGGCAGATAAAGCATACTACCAAAAGCTTCATGCGACGCTTCATCCGATTATTGCGGAAGCGATTTGTCGCGGGGTTGATAAAGCTTCATTTCTGGAGCTTTGTAGTGAGCTATTTTATGAATATCAACATAAAGAGGGTGAGGAATAATGAATTCGCTTCTATTAATTTTAATTATCGTCATATTAATTCCGTGTTTTATTGCAACAATGTTCGTTCCTTATTGGACGAGAAAAACGGAAAGCTTTGGTGTCTCCATTCCTGCATCCGTATATCACCAACCAAAGCTACAACAAATGCGTAAAAAATATGTTCTCCAAACAGGGATATTGAGTGTCATTATTACGATTTCTATCCTGCTATCAGGAAGCGTGTGGCAGGATGAAAATGTGATTAGCCTTATCCTAGGTGGGGCGATTTCTATTTACCTGCTCGTTAGCTTCGTCCTTTATATTCGATTTCACCGTGAGATGAAACAATTGAAAGCAGAAAATAAAGCCTGGTCCGAGCGGTCACAGCTTGTTGTCATGGATACAAAATTTCGCGATCAAAAGCTAACCTATTCGAACCTTTGGTTTAGCATTTCCTTTATCATTGCCTTATTAACGGCTGCCTGGACACTTATTAATTATGATAAGCTACCTGCTCGCATCCCTATGCAATACGACTTTTCTGGCGAGGTTACAAACTGGTCTGAAAAATCATATCGTTCCGCATTTCTTATGCCTATTATGCAAGTCTATTTAACACTGCTATTTATTTTTATCAATACCATTATTGCCAAAGCAAAACAACAAGTAAGTGCTGTAAATACAGAAAGCTCGGTCATACAAAACATTATATTTCGTCGTCGTTGGTCCCTATTTATTATTATAACTGGAACCGCAATGGCACTTTTATTTGCATTCATTCAATTGTCTTTGTTCTACCCAGTAAATACAACATTGATGCTTGTACTTCCCCTCGCCATATCAATTGGAATTACAATCGGAGCGATTATTCTTTCCATTACAACAGGTCAAGGTGGTAGTAGGTTAAAGGTACAAGGAAAGGATAATGCTGGCGAAATTATCGACCGGGATGATGACCGATACTGGAAGTTAGGAATCTTTTACTTTAATCGAAATGATCCAGCTATCTTTTTAGAAAAACGATTTGGTGTTGGCTGGACAAATAATTGGGCACATCCGTTATCATGGATTTTTCTGCTTGTCATTATTGGTTTAGCAATCGGGATTCCACTTATTTTAGGTTGATTTCTGCTGTCTGGATGAAAACACAAAGTAAAAACAGACTTCTGAGGAGGGAAAAACATGGACGTTTTACAAGAGATAAACTGGGGAATAATTGCCCCCTTTATCGTGATACAAGGAATCTTAATGATCGTAGCGCTTATTGATTGGTTTCGCACAAAAGAAACGAACGGATCTCGATGGCTATGGCTCTTCGTCATCATTTTTCTCAATACGATTGGTCCAATCCTTTATTTCGTAATTGGAAGGAGACAACGATAAATGGCTTTGCTAACTGTTCGAAACCTGAAAAAAGTCTATGAAAAAAATACCGCAGTAGATAGCGTTAGCTTCCAATTTGAGCCTGGGAAATGCATCGCCTTAATTGGTCCAAACGGAGCAGGGAAAACAACGATTCTTCGCATATTAGCAGGACTAGTAAAGCCAAGCAAGGGTGAAATTTCTTTTGCGGGAAATGAAAAAGAGGAAGATATTCGAGCTTTTATCGGCTATCTTCCGCAATACCCTGTTTTCCACGGATGGATGACTGGCAAAGAATTTCTCGTTCATAGCGGACAGCTTGCCTATTTATCAAAAGCCGAAGCAAGTAAACGTGCGGAACAGTTATTGAAAAAAGTTGGCATTGCTGATGCAAAAAATCAACATATCCGAAAATACTCTGGGGGAATGAAGCAGCGATTAGGCATAGCACAAGCGATTATTCACCGCCCTCGCCTATTAATGCTCGATGAACCTGTTTCCTCTCTCGATCCAATTGGGCGTAGAGACGTACTTACATTATTGGAAGAATTAAAACAAGAGATGACCATTCTATTCTCCACGCATATTTTATCCGATGCTAGCGAAGTAAGTGATGAGCTTCTCTTGTTAAATAAGGGAAAAATTATTGAAGCAGGCTCGATCGATAATGTAAGACAAAAATATCAAACCTCAAAAATGGAGCTTACATTTACAAATAATATGAAAGTCTATCAAGAAAAAATTAATGCATTATCAGCCATAGAAGATAGCTATATCGAACGAAACATTCTACATGTTCATTCCCAAGATATAGAAGAAGCACGTAAGCAAATCTTAGCTCTTTCTTCTCAGCACAACTGGCCATTAACAAGCTTTTCTATTAATCAAGTGACGCTCGAAGAAATGTTTATGAAGGCGGTGAAGCAATAATGCAATGGATGTCTCTATTTGAAAAGGAATTACTCGAAAACTGGCGTAATTTCAAGTGGATTTGGGTGCCATTAGTGCTCGTGCTTTTATCTATCATGGACCCGATCTCCACCTACTTCATGCCACAAATCATTGAATCTGTTGGTGGACTACCTGAAGGTGCCGTGTTTGAAATGCCTACACCAACAGCAAACGAAGCAATAATGATGAGTATTGCGCAACTAAGTAGCCTCGGAGTTCTCGTCATCGTGCTTATGTCAATGGGAGTAATCGCCAATGAACGTAAATCTGGTGTTCTGGAGCTACTACTAGTGAAGCCTGTACGCCATGTGAATTATATTACTGCAAAATGGACGGCACTTTTGCTTCTCGTCTGGATTGGATTATTTGTTGGGATGCTTGGAAGCTGGTACTATGTTAATCTTCTTTTTGGTGAGCTATCATTTGTAGCCATGTTGCAGGTCGTTTTCTTTTATGGACTATGGCTCACATTAGTCGTAACCTTATCGATATTTTTTAACACCCTTTTTAAATCGCCTGGCTTAGTCGCTTTTATGACGATTACAACCATTATGGCAATGAGCCTTATTACAAAGATTTTTGGCACCTATCTTACATGGAGTCCAAACAACTTAGCTAGCCATATTCATGAGCTACTCCTGATTCACGAAGTAACACGAGACTTGGCAATCACATCACTTATAACAGTTGTCATTTCACTTGTATTGTTAATTGCATCTGTCTATACGTTTAAAACAAAGGAAATGGCAAACTAATATGTTGTCCCCGGCACGCTTCTTGTCGGGGACTTGCTTTTATTTTGCCCCATGGACTGTAATTTTACGTATAAATATCCATGTACATACATATAAAAGGAAGGCAATGAAGCTAATTTGATAAAACAAAGTCATGTCTATATTTTTATAGAGCTGGGTTGCCACATCAAAAATCGTTCCTTTAGCTAGACCTAGTAGCATTACAATCACGATAACCCCAGAAAATACACCGCCACCTAATAAGCCAAAACGATAAAAGATTAAGCCAACAAAAAACATTATCGTCAAAATGAGAACCATCATCGATGCATCTAATACAATTCGAGTCAGCCATGTGTCTTGTAAAAGTGCTGCCGGATGCACGAGTGAAAATGTTTTAATTTGGAACAAGTCAATAAGGAACATCAGCACACTTTGCATCGTACTAGATAGCACTGCTTTGAAAATCGCAAGAAGAAGAAAAAAGATACCAATGGAAGCATAGATATTTTTTCGAGTTGCCCCCATTTTTATTGCAAATGGAATACATTGTTTAACGGTAACAAAGCCAAAAATAGCGCAGAAAATATACGTTCCAAATGGGATAATGAAGAGCATCCTCGTATCCGTTACATCAACTAAAAAATAAGCAATAACGAGATTAAGCAGTAATGTACCTGATAGGATACCCCAGAAAATGGCTAATGTGCGCATACTATCTGCTGTAAAAAAGTATAATAATCCCTTTACTTGTCGTCCCATCCTTAAGCCCCCTTCTTTGCTTCTGTCAAATAAATCATTAAATCTTGTATCGGTATACTTTCAACCTTTAATCCGGTTTCTTTTGCCACTTCTGCGTTTTGGTATAAGTACGCCGTCATCATCCCTGCAAGCTTCTTTTTCTTAATGACTTCTTTTCCAGCTATAAATTGCTCCACCTGATGGACTGGTCCTGTCACTGCACAAGCTTTGTCTCGGAGCTGATCTGCATCTGCTTGCAACAGTAGCTTTCCCTGCTCCAGAATTAGAATTTCTTCAAATAATAAGCTGACCTCATCAATAAGATGGGTAGAAAAAATAATTGTCCGCTTTTCATCTTCATACGCTTCTAATAAAATTTGATAAAACTTTTTTCGCGCAGCCGCATCTAAACCAATATAAGGCTCATCAAAAATCGTAATTGGTGCTTTGCTTGCTAACCCTACAATAATCCCAAGTGCGGATTCCATACCTTTTGATAACGACTTCACCTTCTTATTCGCGTCAAGCTGGTATTCCTCCATTAATTGAAAGGCAAGATCATTGTCCCACGTAGGATAAAATGCAGCATAAATTCGCAGCACTTGCTTTAGCTTTAAGTCTCTCTTGAAATTATTACCTTCTTGTATTAAACAAATTGACTCAGTTAACCGTTGATTATCAAACGGCTTTTCTCCATCAATTCGAATCTCTCCCCCTGAAGAAAGAATCTGCCCAGATAATATTTCCATAAACGTCGTTTTCCCTGCACCATTCCGCCCTAAAAGGCCATAAATTTTAGGTTCCTCTAGCGTAAAGGAAATATCATCTAGCGCCAGCGTTTTCCCATATTGCTTTTGTAAATTTTTCACTTCAATCTTCATTTCCCTGCTCCTCCCTCATCACCATTTCTACTAGTTCATTAGGACGAATACTTAAATTGCTCGCCTCTACTTTTAGTGGCTTTATAAAGTTTTCATAAAAACTTTCCTTTCGTTTCGAAACTAATACATCCTTTGCTTTATCAGTTACAAACATTCCTACGCCCCTCCGTTTATACAAGATTTCCTCTGTGACCAGTTCATTAATACCTTTTGCTGCAGTTGCTGGATTAATTTGATAAAATGCTGCAAATTCATTGGTAGAAGGAACACGTTCACCTGGCTTTAATGAATCATTAATAATGGAGTCCTCTAGTTGTTCCTTTATCTGCAGATAGATTGGTTTATTTTCATTCAATTTATTTTTCATATTATCACCTTTGTTGTTTGGTTCATTACTTATGTAACTAACCATATAACTTAAAATAAGGATTGTCAATAGGGAAAAGAAAGAAAAGCGCAAAGTGAACATTACTATAGGGAGATTGGACGACTTATTATAGACATAGCGTAAATTTGGCGCTAAGAGCTGATTAAGTTTTTTCTGTAACATGCCTTTTCAACCACCAAAAAACTGCTCTTTGCTTGATGAACAAAGAACAGTTTATTACCCTGCATCACTGTCGATGCCTTCGAGGGGACTTTTTTCCGGAATTAAATAGAAATCTCTTCCATTCGTATGGATTACAATATCTCCATAAACAGCAGTAGAATATATTTCTGTCTTTAGCTTGTATAAATTTCTTATAACGCGGTGAACAGGATGCCCATAATCATTTTCTTTACTGTACGTAATAATAGCAATGCGTGGTCGTACATGCTTTAAGAAAGCAAATGAACTACTTGTTCGTGAACCATGATGGGCAACCTTTAAAATTTCTGCCTCTACGTTAAATTTTTTAATGAATTTCTTTTCTTGCTTTCGTTCAACATCACTCATTAATAAGAAATCGATTTCCTTATACCCAATTTTTAAAGCAATGGAGGATTCATTATTATTTTTTCCTTTTTTATATGCATTTAAGATTTGTATTTGCACCTGTGGATCTATGTCAATTGAAGTGTTTTCCTGTGCAATTTCTAGTGGGATTTTTCGTTGATGAATTTCCCGGATATATTTTCGGTAGGCTCGCGTTGTGTGTAGCTTTCCTGAATCCAGGATTTTTTTTACTTTTATTTTTTTCATAACATCAGGTAGGCCGCCAATATGATCCATATCGGGGTGTGTTGCAATCAGCAAATCTAATTTGCGTATTCCCTGTTTCTTTAAATAAGCAATGATTTTATTTCCTGATCCAGGTGGGCCACCATCAATCAAAATATGCTTATTCGCTGGAGTTGTCACTAGCATACTATCCCCTTGTCCTACATCAATAAAATGCACTTTTAATTCTCCAAATGGAGGCGCGCTAGCTTGCGTTGTGAATGGATAGAAAATAAACGCTATACTACAAATAATGGTTAAAAAATGGTTATGAAGTTGCATCATTATTCATCCTTTTCTCTGTCTAAAAGCTACTTCTGTAGTTTATGAAAAAAGGAACGTTATTATTTACACGCAGAAATGTTAATAAAGTCCAAGCAGTAGAAAAAGCATTATTTAGCCCATTAAAAAATCCCTTTAACAGGGACAGATATAGTAATCTGCCCCCATTAAAAGGGTTCATGATATTTATTTATTTGTAACGACAATTTCGTCATTTCGCACGTCAATATGGATTGCTTTTACCTCGCCGTTTTCAAGCAGAAGGTCTGTAATTTGATCCTCTACCTTATCTTGAATAACCCGACGTAATGGTCTAGCTCCAAAACGTGCATCATAGCCAAGACGAGCAAGCTCATGCTTTGCTTCATCTGTAATTGTAATAGCTATTTCTGATTCCTCCATCGTTTCTTCAAGCTCATGAAGCATCAAATCGACAATATGAACTAAATGCTCTTCAGAAAGAGAATTAAACTCAATAATCGAGTCAAAACGGTTTAGAAATTCAGGCTTAAAATAAGCACTTAAATTTTCCAATGTTGATACAGATTCATGGGCATCCTTATTAAAGCCTACATTAATTTGTTTCACACCTGTACCAGCATTACTTGTCATAATAATTACCGTATCCTTAAAGCTTACCGTACGACCGTGCGAATCTGTTAAATGCCCATCCTCCATAATTTGTAAGAACATGTTTTGAACATCAGGATGTGCCTTTTCGATTTCATCCAACAATACAATCGCATACGGATTACGCCGAACTCGTTCGGTTAGCTGACCTGCTTCCTCATGACCAACGTATCCTGGAGGTGAGCCAATAATTTTTGATACAGCATGCTTTTCCATATATTCACTCATATCAAGGCGAATAAGTGTATCGCGGGAACCGAATAATTCTTCTGCTAATACCTTTGTTAGCTCTGTTTTCCCTACTCCTGTAGGCCCAACGAATAAAAAAGATCCGATTGGGCGTTTTTTTGACTTTAAACCAGCACGACTGCGACGGATTGCCTTCGCAACTTGTGCGACGGCTTTTTCTTGTCCAATCACTTTTTTGCCAAGGTTTGTTGCAATATGTTTCATTTTTTCCTGTTCATCTGCTTGAAGCTTCGTTACTGGAATTCCGGTTTTTTCTTCAACAATTAATTGGATATCAGAAACATCCACATCAATGACTTGCTCTTCGCCTTTTGCTTTTTCAAGCTGTTTTTGCAACTGAATTTCCTGATAACGTAGGTTCGCCGCTCGTTCATAGTCTTCTTTTTCAGCTGCCGCTTCTTTTTCCTTAATGACTTCCTGAAGACGCTTTTCTAATGAATTCGAGTCTTTTTCAGCGTTTGCCAAATTCAATCTAGAACCGACTTCATCCATTAAATCAATTGCTTTATCTGGAAGAAATCGATCTTGAATATAGCGAGCAGATAACGTAACAAAAGCTTGGATTGCTTCCTCGGAATAACGAACCTCATGAAAGGCTTCGTAACGATCTTTAATTCCATTTAAAATTTGGATTGCTTCTTCTGTTGTTGGTTCTTTTACAATAATTGGTTGGAAGCGACGCTCTAATGCAGCATCCTTTTCAATTTTACGGTATTCCTTTAATGTCGTTGCCCCAATTAATTGCATTTCACCTCGGGCTAAAGCAGGCTTTAAAATGTTTCCAGCATCCATTTGTGAGCTTTCTGCTGTACCTGCGCCAACTAATAAGTGAATTTCATCCACGAACAAGATGACATCCTTACGATTTTGTAACTCTTTAATTAATTGCTTCATTCGTTCTTCAAATTGACCACGAACACCTGTGTTTGCAACAAGTGATGCGACATCAAGCAAATATACTTCTTTATTCGCTAATTTTCCAGGTACGTTTCCTTCAACAATCTTTAAAGCTAATCCTTCAGCAATTGCTGTTTTTCCTACACCTGGCTCACCAATAAGAACAGGGTTGTTTTTATTTCTTCTATTTAATGTTTCAATAACCCGTTTTACTTCGTTGTCACGACCAATAACAGGATCAATCAATCCAGCACGTGCGGCGTGGGTAAGGTTTTTTCCTAGCTGATCTAGCAAGCCATTGCCATTATTTCCACGTTGCTGAGTTCTTGTTCCCATTTTACTTCCTCCTTGACCATTCCCTTGTGCATAATGGTTAGCAAACATATCATTTGCATTGCCACTAAAGAAGGAATCAGAGAAAAAGGAGCCTGGATTCATCATTTTCCCTTGTACCTCTCTAAAGCACCCATTACAAAGATGAAGCTGCATTTTCTCATCGTTCATTTGCATGGTCATGTTAACAGTAGCTTCATTGACACCACATTGTTGACATTTCATCTTTCATTCCTCCTAATGTATATATTATTTAATCTAGTTTGTTTGACTTTGACTATATTTGACCTTATTGATGTAATCTAACACGGATAATAAAACGCAAGCAAATATTTTGCATCTTATTGTTAATCCGTAGAATTGGATTGAAGGATTTGACCATCTTTGACCTTCTGACTTTATTATACTCTGACCTATTTTGACTTTCAAGAGGTTTGTTTTATTTTTTAAGAATTATTTCTAGTACGAGGTTATGATATATATTTGTTTGCAGCGGCGTAACCTTGCTATAGGAATCAAGAGAGATGATGAAAATTATTGGCGTGTGCGCACCTCGCAGCTTGGAGTTAGACGTGACTATTGATAAACCGTTCTCCCGACGAAAGCAATTTTATAATTTCTTAGACAGTCAAAAGCCGCCAGATATCTGACGGCTCGTTTATATCACTGTGATCGTTTTACTTTTTCTTTTTGTCGTAACTCTACTCTTCTAATTTTTCCAGATGTCGTTTTCGGTAGCTCCTCAATAAATTCAATCTCACGAGGGTATTTGTACGGCGCCGTTAGCTCCTTTACATGCTGCTGAAGCTCTTGAATAAATGCGTCGCTTTTTTCATTATACCCTTCCCTTAAGACGACAAATGCTTTTACAATATTACCCCTGATCTCATCTGGACTTGCTACCACTGCACATTCCT
Source organism: Virgibacillus sp. MG-45 (assembly GCF_036409425.1). Lineage (NCBI taxonomy): Bacteria > Bacillati > Bacillota > Bacilli > Caryophanales > Bacillaceae > Virgibacillus > Virgibacillus sp. MG-45. The sequence goes on from NZ_JAXOFU010000016.1 coordinate 27,930, forward strand.
GCACAGCAGGGTGTTTGATTAATGCATCCTCCACCTCGAATGGACCAATAGTATAACCAGAGCTAATAATAATGTCATCGCTCCGTCCTTCAAACCAAAAATAGCCATCCGCATCTTTCTTTGCCTGATCGCCTGTTACATAATAAACGCCTCGACGCGACATATGCGTTCGTTCCTCATCCTTATAATATTCGCGAAACAATGCAGGGCTATCTAATTTCACAGCAATATCTCCTACTTCGTTTGTTGCTACTGGGGCGCCAAATTCATCGATAATGTCAACATCATTTCCTGGTGTCGGCTTCCCCATTGATCCAGGTCTCACTTCCATATCCTTCATGATTCCAAGCAATAGCGTATTCTCTGTTTGTCCATAACCATCACGAACGGTAACATCAAAATACGTTCGAAACAAATTAATTACTTCTACATTCAAAGGCTCTCCTGCCGAAACCGCACTATGAAGTGCTGGTAATTGATAGTCAGCAAGATTGTCTACCTTTGCCATTAGCCGATATTCTGTTGGCGTACAGCATAACACATTTATTTCCTCATCCTGAAGTAAGCTTAAATACTTCTTCGGGTCAAATTTCCCGTAATAAACAAAGCCTGTTGCACCTGAGCCAAGTACTGATAAGAAGGGGCTCCAAATCCATTTTTGCCATCCAGGTCCAGCTGTTGCCCACACCTTATCTCCTTCTTCGATACAAAGCCAGTTTTCAGCAGCAGTTTTTAAATGTGCGAACCCCCATCCATGCGTATGTACGACACCTTTAGGATTGCCCGTGGTTCCCGATGTATAAGGTAAAAAAGCAATATCATCCCTTTTCGTATTCGCGCCTGTTAAGTCTTCTGACGCATCTTCCTGTAAACCATCAAGATAGAGCCAACCATCTACTGGCTTACCGACCGAGAACTTTACTAACTGATTATATTCTTCTATTGCTTGATAATTGCTTACATATGGATAATAGCTAACCACTGCTTTTACATCTGCGTGGGATACACGATATTGGAGATCTTTTGTTTTTAACATTTCTGAGCTGGGGATAATAACAATGCCTAGCTTTAAAGCCGCTAAATATACCTCATAAGCTTCAATAAGCCGTGGAATCATAATAAGAATTTTGTCTCCTTGTTTTAAACCACACTCTAAGAAAACGTTTCCAATTTTGTTTACATTTCGCATTAATTCAGCATAAGTTATCTCCTTCGTCAAACCTTCCTCATCCTGCCAAATCAATGCTTTTTGATTTGTTTTCAATGCATGCTTCTCTACTTCCGATACAATGTTATACAACTCTGGAGCAATTAAATCTTCCTTATTCATTCCCCTTCACCCCTTTTGGCATTTATTCTTCAGTATAACAAAAGTTCGGAAAATTTTAAATAAAAATTCTTTAAGCATAAAAAAAGAAGTAGAGACATAACTTATTTTCGTTCGCTCTTACTTCTTCTTTATGATACTTTTTTTATAAACCATATAACGCTTTTGGTACCGTCTCCTTTAATACGAGGTCATCGAGACTTTTAAATTGGTACCCCTGCTTTCGTAAATCTTTTATAATATGCGATAGCGCTTCTGCATTATCTGCTGATACCGCATGTAATAAAACGATGGCTCCAGGATGTACTTGATTCATAATTTGCTCATGTGCATACCGCCAGCCTTTTTGATCATTTACATTCCAATCTTTAAAGGCTAATGACCAAAACACATGAATATAACCTAATTCATTCGACCATTTTAATGTTTGCTCATTAAAAAGACCACGAGGCGGGCGTAAATATTTTAAATCCTTTTGTTCTGTTATCCGTGCAACAGCTGCCTCTAACGTTTCTAATTCCTCTTGAATCGCTTGTTTCGTAATGATTGTAAAATCTGGATGATGATAGGAATGATTGCCGATAATATGACCTTCCTTTACCATCCGCTTTACTAATTCTGGTTCACTTTTCAAATAGTGACCAGTAACAAAGAAAGTTGCTGGCACCTTCTCTTTCTTTAACACATCTAATACCGCTTCCGTATATCCTTCCTCATATCCATTATCAAACGTTAAATAGATGTTTTTTTTACCGGATAAATCAGCATAATAGGCGTTATATTTTTCAAGCATTGCTTGATATTTTCCGATTTCCGGCACCTGATTGTCATTATTTTTTTTATAACCCCAGCCATAGCTACTAGCTTCTATTACATGGAGGTTTCCTATCATTGCAAATAGTAGTGCAAGAACAGTGATTATTTTCCGCATATCATCCCACCTGTATTTTTTTCTTACTTTTTCCGTTTCGTATGAAAATTATTCAATACAGGGGTTTTGTTTCTTTATAGAAAAATTGATCCAATCCAACCAAATAAGAATAACGGAATATTATAGTGCAAAAATGTTGGCACACATGTATCCCAAATATGATGGTGTTTTCCATCTGCATTCAGTCCCGAGGTTGGTCCAAGTGTACTATCAGATGCTGGTGATCCCGCATCCCCTAACGCACCTGCTGTTCCTATTAACAACGCGGTAGCCATTGGCGAGAAGCCCGCCGCAATACAAATAGGAACAAATAAAGCTGCAACAATAGGAATCGTCCCAAAGGAAGAGCCAATTCCGATCGTTACTAATAAGCCAACAAGTAATAAAATAAATGAAATCACTACCTTATTATTTCCAAGCAATCCTGACGATGCTTCTACAAGTGCTGCAACTGCTCCCGTTTCCTTTAAAATATTGCCAAAACCAGAAGCAACGAGCATAACGAACGCAATGGTTCCCATCATCCCAATTCCATCTGCGACGATTTTATCACCATTTTTGAACGGTACAACAATCATGACAAACATTAAAATTAACCCTGTTAGCGCACCCGCAATTAAATTACCTGTCCAAATTTGAACAATAAGCGCTGCAACAATTGCGACTAATGTAAAAGCGTGCTTTTGATTAAAGGTAACCTTTCCAGTACTCTCCACTTGTATCGCTTCTTCCGCTCCTCCAGCTTCAGGAACAGCCTCTCTTCCTTTGCGATACGTAATAAAAACGGCAATCAATAAGCCAACAATCATTGCTCCCCCAGGAATGAGCATCGATAACGATACCTGACCAGCTGTTATGGTAGCACCGTTTTCTTTCATCGAATCCAAAATAATTCCTTGAAATATTAATCCGAAGCCGGCCGGAATCATAATATATGGAGCTTTCAAGCCAAAGGTTAATGCTGTCGCTACTCCGCGACGATCAATGCGCATATCATCAAAAAGCTTTAATAACGGTGGAATTAATATAGGTATAAAAGCAATATGAACCGGTACTAAGTTTTGCGATAAAGAAGCAACACCAGCGATTGCCAAAAGAAGTATTGTCTTCTTTCCAGTTAAAATGCGAATCAAATAATTTACTAATATTAAGGTAATCCCTGTGTAGCTTATCGCTACTGCAAAAGCACCTAATAATATATAGCTAAGCGCAGTATTTGCCTGTCCTCCCATACCTGCAACAAGCATGTCAATGGATTCTACTAAAGATAACCCTGACATTAATCCTGCTATCAACGCAGCTATAATAATTGCTATGATGACATTTACCCGAAGCAAGCTAAGAATTGTCATAACTAAAACGGAAACGATAACTACCCATTCCATGTTTCTTCCCCCTATGATGTGTATTTATAGCGTTACTTTAATACTTTACTATGATAAAGTATTAAAGTAGTTTTTGCAACCCCTTTTTTTAAATATGTATTTCTATTAATGTGGAAAAATGAATTTCTCTTGATTGAGTTGGGGTGGTTCTAGTTCTCGATCGAATTGGGCGGTTATCGCTCGAGTTTGGGTGTTTCTCGCTCGAATTGGGGTAGTTCTCGCTCGAGTTGGGGTAGTTCTCGCTCGAGTTGGGCGGTTGTTGATCGTTTTAGACGCTTTCTTGATCGAGTTGGACTGGTTCTTGATCGTTTTAGGCGCTTTCTTGATCGAATTGGGCCCTTTCTTGATCGTTTCAGGCGCTTTCTTGATCGAGTTGGGTGGTTCTCGCTCGAGTTTGGTTGGCAGCTCGCCCGATAACCGTAAAACGGGTATTCACACATTTCAAGGTGAACACCCGCTTGTTGATTGCTCCGCTATTTGAGTTGAAATGAAAAGGAGATATGATCATGAATTGGAATCCATGCACCAATTCCTTGCTTTGTTACATTTTTTATTTCTAATGATTTTTTCGATCCCTTTAGTTGAATATAGACTTCACCAAAGGTTACTTCTCCCTTCTCACTCAAAGCAGGAGCGTAGGCCGTTAATTGTCCATACTTTTGAACGGGAACATTATAGGCGTTTTCCTTTTTTGTATTTTTTCCAATGATGGTACGATACGAGAGTGGTAATTTTGTCTTTTCCTTCGCCTTCAACAGCATCATTCGTTTTACATCGCTTGGCTTGGAAATTTTATTCGTTAACGCGCCTTTTATTTCCGACTGGCTTTGCTGCACATAGTTTAGCTTTTGAACAGTATCGCCACCAATATTGTTTAGCTCGTTCAAATTAATCTTCTGGTATTCCCAATTTACCGTGGTTTCTGTAGATTTATAATGAAGCGGCCATCTACCTAAAAAGACACTTCCTCGATATCCAAATGAAATGGGGGAAGGCTTTATCGATGTTTCATTGAGCAATTTAATCAGATCTGGATTTTCGATTGGCACCTTTAGCTCATCAATCATGCTCTTCGTAAATTCGCTCGGCTCTACTACTTCCTGATCTTCATTCGCATTGGGAAACGTATTTTCCTTAGAAATCGATAAAACATGACTAGGCATATCAAAGTCATTTTTCTTCTTTTCTTTCGCTTCGCTCGTAGTTGGAGGTAAAAGTAAACAGGTGATAATAAAAGCGATAACTAGGATGTTCCATTTAATTTTCATATCTGTCCATTCCTCTCTTTTTATCCTAGTTTTTTCGACCAGAAAAATATTATACAAAGAAAAAACAGAAAAAATCGCAAAGGCATATTTTCCCTGCGATTTTTTCTACGTATGTGTGAAAAGAAGTTAACGAGATAATTCAATGATTTCTATTTTTTCATCGATTTGAATACTATTTTCGACGGAGCGTACCATGGAGCAATTCTTTCTAGCAACCTCTAAGCTTTTGTGAAGCTTATCTGGATCAAGCTGGTGTCCTTTAATAGTGAAGGTTAAGGCAATCCGTTCGATGCGATTGGCTTCTTCAGGGTTTCGTTCTACCTCAGCACTAACAATCATATCTTCTATTTTCGTTCGTTGCTTTTCCAATATTTTTCGAAATACAGATGCACTACATCCAACAATGGACGATACCATTAATTGAAAGGGGCGAAAACCAAAATCCTCATCGCCAGATATTTCTAGTTCCCCGTATCCTAATTTTATCCGCACTCCATTTTCCTTTAAATAATAGTTCATAACCATCCCTCCATCTTTGTCTATCCTATTTACTATATAACCTCTTTCCATTTCATTATAACGTTTTTCAAGAAAAGTTACTTTCCAATTGACCTCGTTTAGAAAACATCATACATTTAAAGCGTATCTTTTTTTAGTTAGGAGCATCATTATGACATCATCTAGACTACGATTTTCGATTTTAATTAGCCTTGTGACGATTTCAGGATTCTCACAAGGAATGCTACTACCGCTCATTGCAATTATCCTTGAACAAAGTGGTGTTTCTTCATCAGTTAACGGATTACATGCAACCGGACTATACATAGGCGTCTTGCTTGCTTCGCCATTTATGGAAAAGCCATTGCAAAAATATGGATTTAAGCCAATCATTCTTGTCGGCGGTTTGCTTGTCTTCCTTTCTCTATTCTTATTTCCATTGTGGAAATCATTATGGTTTTGGTTTATTTTACGTTTAACGATTGGGATTGGCGACCATATGCTTCATTTCGGAACACAGACATGGGTCACTACTACAGCTAGCAAAGAAAAGCGCGGGAAATACATCTCCCTCTATGGGTTGTTTTTCGCATTAGGCTTTACCCTTGGACCATTAATGACAAGATTGCTTTCCATTAATGAGTCCCTACCTTTTATCGTTTCAGGATTTATTAGTCTGTTTGTTTGGTCCTTCATGTTTCTCGTTCGAAATAAGTGGCCAGATCAAGATATGGATGCAGCAACCAGCTCTTTATCTTCTTGGAACCGGTTTTCTTCCACATTGAAAATCGCTTGGGTAGCGCTACTACCTGCCTTTGGCTATGGTTTCCTAGAAGCTACCTTGCACGGCATTTTTCCGATATATGGTCTGCGTATCGGTCACGATTTTGAAATCATCGCTTTCATTATTCCTTTTTTTGCGCTTGGTAGCATCATCTTACAATTACCATTAGGCATTTTAAGTGATCGCCTTGGCAGACGAAAGGTTTTATTAGGCGTAATTAGTGGAGGAATCATTTGCTTTATCGTCGCAGCATTATATGAACATTCCATTCCGGTATTATTTATTACGTTTGCGCTATCTGGAATGCTCGTAGGCTCTTTGTTCTCCTTAGGAATATCCTATATGACTGATATTCTTCCAAAGGCACTGCTTCCTGCTGGGAATCTTTTATGTGGTATTTTCTTTAGTCTTGGAAGTATTTTAGGTCCTTATATAAGTGGAATCATCATTGAATGGTTTCCAGGCCTGTCCTTCTTCTATATTATCGTTATCATGTTAGTGATCCTTCTCGGAGTCATTTTCGTTAAACGAGAGCCTACAACAAGCGAATTAGCAATTAATTGATATAAACATAAAAATGGATGGAGTAAAATCACAAAGTCGAGAGGTGATTGAATGAAAATAAAAATCGGAATACCAAAGGTGGATAATAAAAAACATATAAAGCTACTTGAGAATGGTTGGAATCCATTAAAAGAGCCTAAAAGTGTAGGAAGAGCTATTCTCTTATCCATTCCATTAATGATTTTCAATGCATTCATTACTGTTGGTGTGATCGAGATTTTCTCGTCTATTTCATTGAAGGAGTTTGGTATTGATCCAACTTCAGATTCGCTATCCATATCAATCAATTTAGTTGGGATTGTTTCGCTGTTTTTACTTATCGTTATACACGAACTTCTTCATTTAGTGTTTATCCCTAATTTTATTGAATCTAAAAAAACATTTATTGGGTTTACTTTATTTGGTGGCTACGTTCTAACAGAAGAAGTGATGTCAAGGTCAAGATATCTATTAATTACAATATCTCCTTTTGTTATAATTTCAATTTTCCTACCAATCCTATTTAGTCTGTTAGGAATCTTAACACCTGCTTTTAAAATCATAATATTAGTTAATGCGATGGCTTCTTCAGTCGATATACTTAATCTTATTCTTTTATTCGTGCAGGTACCAAAAGGAGCAAAATTGATTAGTAATGGAAGCAAGACCTATTGGAAAGAGGAGATTAACCATCAACAGTAGAAATAATATCTCAATAAAACGTGAAACAGCAATCCATGAGAGTTCTTCTCCCCCATTGATTGCTGTTTTATTTTAAATCTATAAAAACCGACTATATCGTGCTTCCAATCGATCCTGAACCATTGAAATAATAATACATATCGGCCAATAGATGAAAGCAACCATAATATACATCGTCATCGAGTCTAATGTCCTACCTGCGACAATTTGGGACTTCTGAAACAATTCGGGAACGGTAATAATTGCAGCTAAAGAGGTTCCTTTAACAACACTCATAAATACATTTGTAAGTGGAGGAATCGCAATTCGAGTAGCTTGTGGCAATACGATTCTTCTTAACGTATACCATTTCCCCATATTAAGCGCCTTTGCTGCTTCCCATTGACCTTTGTCAACACTATTTAAAGAAGCACGATTGATTTCGGCGATAAACGCAGCACTATTTAAGCCAAATCCAAGTGAAGCAGCAACGATAGCTGACATCTCTATTCCGATTACAGGTAACCCATAATATAAAAGAAACAAAAACACAATTAAGGGTGTACCTCTCATAAACGAAATATAGATCCGTGCAGGCCAACGAAACAAAAGATTCGATGCACCTCTGGCTAGTGCTAAAAACAATCCGAGAATAAGGCCTATTCCCATACCTGCAAAAGAGATTCCTAGTGTTAATGGAACACCTTCCAGCAAAAACGGTAAATTCTCCCAAGCCACTTTAAAATCAAATAAATACGTTAACTGTACTTGATCAATCTCCCACATGATCCATCACCATTCTATTCAATACCTTCGACTTCAATAATAGAAGCTTCCGGCTTTTTCGATACATCCTTCCCTCCGAAAAATTCCTCGGATAACTCCGTAAGTGTACCATCCTGTTTCATTTCATTAATTACCGTATTTACTTTTTCTAATAAGACAGTAGCCTCTTTCTTCATTGCAACATTGTTCGTTGTTGGATGAAACTTGAGATCTGGATGAATTTCAATATTAAAGTCAGGAAAGGATCCGATCGCAAGACTTTGCAAATAATAATCATTAATAATGACATCTGTTCTTTCATTATGTACATCCCGCAAATAAGCATCATTTGTTACATTCCCATATGCTATAACCTCGGCACCAAATTTACGAGCAATTTCACTATATACAGTCGTTGCTGCTCCACCAGCCTTTTTGCCTTTTAAATCTTCTAGCTTTTCGATTCCTGAATGATCTCCTTTTCGCACAATCATTGTAGAATACGAGTACTTAACTGGTTCACTAAATGCAAATTTCTTTTTGCTTTCCTCGCGCGGGCCAATTTGAATAATATCTACTTTCCCTGTATGAAGTGCGGCAAGCATTCCATCAAATGCCATTGTCTCAAACTTAATATCCACTCCAAGTCTTTTTGCAATTTCACGAAACACCTCAACATTATAACCAGTAAGTTCATCATTATCTTCTGGGTAATAAGATGCAGGATAAAGTGTTCCTGGCGTAGCAGCAACAATCTCTCCTTTTGCCTTGATGTTCTCCCAAATTTTATCTTCTGTTTCCCCTGTTTTTTCTTCTTTTCCTGCTGACGATGTACCACAAGCAGTGATTAGTAGCATACTAAAAGCCATTATAATCAAGAACATTGCTCGTTTCATCTCGAACACCCCTTTGTTGTTATATATGAATCACAAAATAGATTGTAACAGTTAATGACTAATTTTTCAAAATTTTATCCTTCTGTTCCACCAAAAAATGATAGCTGTATTACTCAATTTATTAAACACAGATTCTTTTTCGGAATTTCAACTTGACATTATGTACCCATGTGATAATATATAATATATATTAGATTATAATAATTATAAATTATAAACAATATGATTATAGTAGAAACTACTTAAAGTGTTGATTTAATAACGAAATGTAAATGATTATTATTCTCAATTAGGTTGGAGGAATTGAAAATGAGCATGAATACAGAGGCATTAGCTAAACAAAAAGCACCCGATTCAAAAGAAAAGAGTGTTGCTTCTATTTTTGAAAAAATAAAACCACATATTGAATTAATTGCTGCCTTAACAAGTGGAGTAATTATATTAATCACCTGGTTACTAACGGATCAGCTATCCCATTCGGTTTGGGTTACCCTTCACCTCATGGCATTTGCTATCGGTGGGTTTGCAAAGGCAAAGGAAGGGATAACGGAAACAATAGCAAATAAAGAATTAAATGTAGAAATGCTAATGATTTTCGCTGCTATTGGCTCCGCTATTATCGGATACTGGACAGAGGGTGCGATTCTTATTTTCATCTTTGCACTTTCAGGTGCATTAGAAACGTACACAATGAATAAAAGTAATAAGGAAATTTCCGCATTAATGAATCTTCAGCCTGAAGAAGCAATGCTAATTCGAAACGGGAAAGAACAACTCGTTTCTGTCTCAGAACTCGTAGTCGGGGACAAAATCCTCGTTCGAGCTGGAGAACGTATTCCTGCTGACGGCGTGATTGTAAAAGGAGCGACTTCCATTGATGAAAGTGCTATTACAGGTGAATCAATTCCCGTATCAAAAGCAAATACACAAGATGTATATGCCGGAACCGTAGCGCTTGATGGAACAATCACTATTGAAATATCAAAACCAGCTAGTGAAACACTTTTCCAAAAAATAATTCAAATGGTTCAGTCTGCCCAAGAGGAAAAGCCTCCTTCTCAATTATTCATTGAGAAATTTGAAGGTGTGTATGTAAAGGCTGTACTCGTTGTTGTTGTCGTGATGATGTTTATTCCTACGATTGCGTTTGGCTGGACAGTAGAGGAAAGCATTTATCGTGCAATGATTTTATTAGTTGTTGCTTCTCCTTGTGCACTTGTCGCTTCCATTATGCCTGCGACTTTGTCAGCCATTTCTAACAGTGCCAAAAACGGGGTTTTATTTAAAGGTGGCGTTCATTTAGAGAATCTAAGCCATGTAAAAGCAATTGCCTTTGATAAAACAGGAACATTAACAAATGGAACGCCAATTGTAACTGATACTTTCTTTAAAGAAGGAATTGATCAAGAGGAAGTAATTGCCGCTGTGGCTGCAATCGAAAAGGAATCGACTCATCCGCTCGCCCAAGCGATTACATCGTTCGGAAAAGCGCAATTAGAACGTTACCCGATAATAATAGATACAATGAAAACAGTGAGTGGTAATGGCGTTGTTGCTACAATTAATGAGCAAAAATGGGAAATTGGCAAGGCTGACTTTGTTGGAGCCGACTTAGCTGAAAAGTTCCAAGATGGAATAATTCAAAGACTCGCCCAAGAAGGAAAAACGATTGTATGTGCGAAAACGAATGAAGAAATTGTTGCTGTCTTCGCCTTGAAAGATACCATTAGAGAGGTTGCCAAAAAAGCAATTAAAGCGTTAAAACAACAAGGCGTGCATACTGTCATGCTAACAGGAGATAACGAACTAACCGCCAAAGCGATTGCAGAGGAAGCTGGGCTAGATGATTATATTGCAAATTGCCTCCCAGAAGAAAAGGTGAACCATGTAAAACAGCTTAAAAACACCTTTAAAAATGTTGCCATGGTAGGAGACGGAATTAATGATGCACCTGCCCTTGCTACTGCTAATTTAGGCATCGCAATGGGAGAAGGAACAGATGTGGCACTAGAAACCGCGGACGTCGTTTTAATGAAGAATGATTTAAGTAGAATTACCAATACGATGAAGCTATCCAGTCGTATGAATCGCATTATAAAGCAAAATATCTTCTTTTCATTAGCAGTCATTGCCTTTTTAATTACATCTAACTTCTTCCAAATTATTGATTTACCTGGTGGAGTTATTGGCCATGAAGGAAGTACAATTCTTGTTATTCTTAATGGTTTACGACTCTTAAAGTAAGCGTGTTATATGAGTGAACTTGATAAAAACGAGGTTTTACAAAAGAAGCACTCCCCAAATGTTTTACAATGGTAGTTAGTCCAAACTAGCCAAAAAGATTGAAGGAGTGCTTCTTATAATTTTTTTGTGAGAACCTAGCCTGTTTATTTAGCATCAACCGTCCAACTAATATTTCAGCGATAGACATGCGAGCTATTATGAAGCAATGACAAAGACCCGATTAAGGGCCCTTCAGTTATGTTCTTTAAAGGTTGAGGAGTTGCCCACAAAAAGCGAAGTGTATCGCCTGAAACGCAGATCACACCACCTTCTTCTAACTCTATTATTTTACCCTAAAGTATTTATTTTGTAGAATCGCGTTTATGATGCCGCCGATAATAATAATTAAAGCAGAAAGATAAAACCAAACCATCAAAATAATAACGGCACCTAAGCTACCATATGTAGCTGAATAATTTCCGATCGTATTTACGTAGTAAGAAAACACAAGTGAAGCAAGCTGCCAGCTAAACGTGGCAAATAAAGCGCCCCAAAAGGCATCTCCTATATGAATTTTCTTATTAGGAGCTAGTCGATACAGGGAAAGAAATACGATAAAGAACACGACAGAAGAAATGACCCAACGCAATGTCTCCCAAACATGAAGGAAGTCACTAGACAATCCAAAAAAAGAAAAAACATAAACCCCAAGCATTCTTCCTAATACAGGAAGTAATATTGCAATCACAATGATGGCGATCATCGCAATGGTTAGTACGATAGCAATGAGTCTCGATACAAGAAAGGAGCGATCCTCTTCTACTTCATACGCTCGATTAAATGCCCGCATAATTGCATTAACACCATTAGATGCAGACCAAAGGGTTCCAATAATCCCAATCGATAATAGGCCGCTATTTTTCTGATTCAATAAAAAGCTAATATTTGAATTGATTAAATTCATGGTTTCTTCCGGTGCAAAGGTTGCAAGCATGTCCATTAAAGCATTTTCATCAATTGGTAAATAGCCAACCAAGGTCAGGATAAATAATAATAAAGGGAATAAGGATAATAAAAAAAAGTAGGCAAGCTGTGCCGAAAGTCCAAAAACATCGTCTACCATTATTCGCCTTATTAACAGCTTACCAAACCGCATGACCTTTTCCATACTATCACTCCCCTAATTGCATAGTATGTTCTAGCATAGCGGAAAGATTCCGATTATATTTAAAAAATGTTATAACTTCTAATGAACAAGACATTTACTTTCGTTTTGATGATAGCTTGTCCGAAACCGTTCCAAGCGTCTGCTCTACTTGCTCTAATGCATTTACAGCATTTTCTGCCTGATAAGAGAATGTTTCATAAAATTTGTCCACCGATTGTTTCACATTATTAACTGCGTCGGCTGGATTACGAACAACGTGAGAAGACATATCTTTGCAGCGTGAAATTCTTTGTTTTGTATAGCTTCGCGTATCTCCGTCAAATAAAGCCGTTATCCCTCCTACTACTGCCCCAACAACAATCCCTGTAATTAATTTACGTTTTCCCATGAATCATCTCTCCTTTATTTGCATGATCTTTTTCATTCGTACAAGTGGCTTTGCTCGTTTCAAGCTAAAGTCCATTTACCACTTTAATATAGGTTAAAAGATTGGCACAGCCTGCTTTTACTAATTTATATGTATAATCAAAATCCCCTGTAAAATATGGATCAGGCACATTTGATTCACCCGCATTTTGAACATAATCCATTAATTTCGCTACCACGATATTATCATTACCCGCTTTTAGCTTCCTTAAATCCTTTATATTTTGATCATCCATCGCAATAATATAATCAAATTTCTCCCAATCGTGTACGGTAACCTGTCTTGCCCGTAAACCATCATAAGGAATTTGTTTTTGCGCTAGCAAGTCCCTCGTTCCATGATGTGGTGGTTCGCCAACATGCCAATCACCTGTACCACTGGAATCTACCTCTATTTCGGTTTCTAGCTTTTCTTCCTTAACCATTTGCCGAAATACTGCTTCAGCCATTGGAGATCGACAAATGTTCCCTAAGCAAACAAAGAGCACACGGATCATTCTGTTTCCCCACCTATTCTACTTTTACTTGTATTATAACGAATTCTTCTTGATTAAGAAAATAATAGTATACGCATTTTTTGTAATATACTTTATAAAGCGACTAAAATTTAGCATTTTTTCCGAATTAATATAAAAAACGCTTGACATCCAAGCTAATATTCGAAATATTTAATATATATTATATAATCAAACAAAGGGGGAAGCATGTTGAAAGAGTTAATAAATGAAATTAGTGGTTTCGTCTGGGGACCGATCACTTTAGTGCTAATTGTCGGGACCGGACTATATTTAACTTTAAGACTAGGTTTTTTACAATTTCGAACACTACCTTACGCACTCCGCCTGGCGTTCAGCCCAACTAGACAGGATAAAAAATCAAAAGGAGATATAAGTCATTACCAAGCCTTAACAACAGCAATGGCTGCAACTATTGGTACCGGTAATATCGTCGGTGTTGCCACAGCAGTTGTACTTGGTGGACCTGGTGCTGTGTTTTGGATGTGGCTATCCGCCTTATTCGGAATGGCAACAAAATATGCGGAAGCTGTATTAGCGGTAAAGTATCGGGTAACGAATAGTAAAGGAGAAATGTCGGGCGGACCGATGTATTATTTAGAGCATGGTCTAAAAGCAAAATGGCTTGGAATTCTTTTTGCTTTTTTTGGCGCGATTGCAGCCTTTGGAATCGGGAACATGGTGCAATCAAATTCTGTGTCTGACGCAATGGAGCGTTCCTTTCAAATTCCTGGCTGGGTAACTGGTATATTGCTTACAACATTAACCGGATTGGTTATCCTTGGAGGCATTAAATGGATTGGTCGTGTAACTGCGTTTTTCGTTCCAATTATGGCCTTATTTTACGTTATTGGCGGTCTTATTATTATGGTAATGAATTTTGATGTATTACCAGGCGTTATTAGCCTCATTTTCACAGATGCATTCACAGGAAGTGCTGTTGGAGGCGGTATTTTAGGAACCGTTATTCGATATGGTGTAGCTCGAGGCGTATTTTCCAATGAAGCTGGACTTGGTTCGGCCCCAATTGCGGCCGCTGCTGCGAAGACCGATTATCCCGGACGACAAGCACTTGTTTCGATGACACAAGTGTTCATTGACACCATTATCGTCTGTTCAATTACTGGAATTACAATTGTTATGTCAGGATTAGCAGGATCTGGTCCAGAAGGCGGAGATTTAACAGCCGCAGCATTTAGTATGTATCTAGGTGATGTTGGAGGATTTATCGTTACAATTGGAATTGTGCTTTTCGCCTTCTCTACTCTTGTTGGTTGGTCCTATTACGGTGAAAAATGCTTTTCATACTTATTTACTGATAAAGCTATCCCATACTATCGAATTGTCTTCGTACTAGCAGTTATGTACGGTGCTATGGAAAAACTTGATATTGTATTTGGCATTTCTGATATTATGAATGCTTTAATGGCATTTCCAAACCTTATTGGCCTTTTAGGATTATCTGGTGTAGTTGCCTATGAAACAAAGAAATTCTTAAAGGTAGCAAAAGAAGAGAAGTTAGAAGCAAAAAAGGCGAAGCAAGCATCTTAAGTAAAAGCATTATAGAGCAAAAATATAACTAGGCAAGAGCAACTAAAAAGAGCGGGTCATCCTATTTAAGGATGATCACGCCCTTTTTCTTTCTCAACATGAGAAAAAGATTTCTTTCTTCGCTTATTAAAAATTCTTCCAAGCTCATTCGTTTCGTTAACAACAAAACATCAATCACTTAAGCGATTGGTGCAATACAGTTTTCATCATTATTTTTTGCCTTGTTTACGTAATCTGATACATCGTAGCTCGTTAAATCCTCTATATTCACTTCTGCAAGAAATTCTTTAACTTGGACTGGATGCTGCTTTGTTGGCGAGATCCATTCAGCCTCTTTTTGCTTCGGTAATATTATCGGCATACGATCATGTATTTGTTTCATAAACGGATTGGCATCCTTTGTTAGAATCGTACAAGTAAAAACTACTTTATCATCGGTTTGCCATTTATCCCACAATCCCGCAAAAGCAAAAAGTCCCCGATCAGCTAATTGAATTCTTTTAGGCTGCTTACGACTACCCTGCTTTTGCCACTCATAAAAGCTATCTGCTATAATAAGACATCGCTTTTGTGCTAACAGATTTTTAAAGCTCGGCTTTTCGTGTACGGTTTCACTTCTCGCATTAATCATTTTATATCCAATCTTTTCATCTTTCGCCCACGATGGAATGAGTCCCCAACGTATATAGCCGGCCCTACGCTCTTTTCCATCATGGATAATCGCCAAAACATCCTGCCCAGGAGCAATATTATAGCTTGGCTGAAAAGAATCAATAGAATGTGCTAATCCATATTCTGTTCGAATAGCAGTCTCATTTGCAAGTACGGTATAGCGACCACACATCCTGCCACCCCCTTCGAAAGTGTATGCAACCATTCCTCAAAAAATACTTAAATCCCACTGTGATGCAATGTGACGTAATAAACGAATGCCAGCAACACTATTGCCACGATCATCTAATGCTGGACCAAACACACCAATACCACACCCTTCAATAAAGGGTAATTCTTCCTCGCGAACACGTGGTGGTGCGACAGCAATGATTCCACCAGATACACCACTTTTGGCAGGGACCCCTACATATGTGGCAAACTTTCCAGATGCATCATACATGCCACATGTAAGCATTAACGCTTTTACAATCCGGGCAATTTGTCGCGGAATGATTTCCTCTTTTGTATTTGGATCTTCTCCATCATTCGCTAAAATCAAACCGATTTTTGCAAGATCTTCTGAGGTAACTTCAATCGAGCATTGCTTAAAATAAGTTTCGAGCGTGACATTCATATCCGATTCTAAAAAGCCGATCTCTAACAAATAATAGCCGATAGCGCGATTACGCATCGAGGTATTTCGCTCGGATTCATACACTTCAACATTTAATTTTGGGCGATAGCCTAGCATTTTTTCTAAAAGCAAAAACAAAGGCTCAAGTCGCATATCTGATGTTTTTCCCTTTAACATAGAGGTAACTGTAATCGCGCCTGCATTAATAAAAGGGTTAAATGGCTTATTTACCTGACTCATTTCCAAATGCATAATGGAGTTAAACGCTTCTCCAGTAGGTTCCACATCTACTCGATCGAGTACATAAGATATGCCTCGCTCCATACAAGCGACAATTAAACTAAGCACCTTAGAAATACTTTGGATCGTGAACGGAATATGTGTATCTCCTGAACTTATTTTCATTCCATTATTCCCTAGGATTGTAATACCGAGCCAATCAGGATTTGCTTCCTTTAATACTGGGATATAAGAAGCAAGCTCCCCTTCCTTCGTATGCTTTCGATAAAAAGAAACCCAGTCGTCAACATAGCTTTGCAGCCAATTCTCGTTTTGTTCTGTACTCCAATTCGCTGTTCCTTGTACCAATGCCTTCACCTCAATCTGAATAGAAATGGCTTATTTTAAAATCATTATTTTGACCGATACGTATTCCTTCAAAATATAAATGATAAGAAAGGAAGTAGCAACTAAAGCGATTAGGCGGCTTTCATTAATAATTATTCACCTATTTAATAAAGCTTTAAACAATGCGTTACTTACTCAGATAAAAAACGCTTGCATAGCTCAAGCTAAACAAGCGTTTTGTTCGAATATTAATTATTGAACAGTTAATGCTTCTTCGATATTCGCTGCATTCTTTTCTGCATTTTCCGTTTGTAACGTCTTTTCGATTGTATTTTGTAGGGACTCAGCTATTTCTGCACTTTTCATTTCTTTATATGCTTCAGGGTACATTGGTTTGCCAATTGTCAATGAAACGTCGGACGCTTTTATACGCCCCCCATCCTCTTCAAGCATTTGATACGTACCATTGATTGTAATCGGTACGATAGGTACACGAGCCTTTGTAGCTAAACGTAAACTCCCTGGTTTAAAGGGGTTCAGTTTACCTCCTCTACTCCGTGTCCCTTCTGGAAAAATCACAAGTGAATGACCATCCTTTAAATATTCGATCCCTTCATTAATCGCCTTCATTGATTGTCTTCTATCATTGCGATCAATAAAAACACAATAAATTAGCTTCATCCACGATCGAATAATCGGTAGCTTATTAATTTCCTTTTTAGCAATAAACCCTACTGGCTTACCGAGGTAGCCAAGCAATGCTAAAATATCAAACAACCCTTGGTGGTTTGCCACAAATAATACCGCACCATCTGGTAAATTCTCTTGTCCTTTCACAGTTACAGTTGATCCTGTTCGCTCTAATACTTTTCGAGATACTGTTTTCGGTTGCTCGAAATAATACTCATTAGACTGTCGATCATTTTCAGAGTGAAAGCTTTTTTTCGCTTTTTGCAGCTTAAAATAAGTTGCAACTACTAATAGTCCTGCATATATATATATTCCCATTGTCCTTAACACGTTGTCTCCTCCTAACATAATTAAAATTATACCTTAGAATAATAACGGTTCAAGACTTTTTTCCTACTTCACACAATATTCATTTCATGATTCGCTATAATTCGACAGTATATCCCCTTTCGGTTAGGGAAATATAAATATACGAGCATAGAAAAATCCCCAAAAGGAAGTATTCCTATCCTTTTGAGGACTTTAATATAATCATCTATTGTAGCGATTACTTGCCAATAAATTGTTGTGTCCAAACATTTCCTGACTCAACATAGCCTACGCCAATGTGTGTGAATTTGCCATTCATAATGTTTGCACGGTGACCTTCACTATTCATCCAAGCGTTAACAACCTCTTGAGGTGTACGCTGTCCTTTGGCAATGTTTTCACCTGCAGTATTATAGCTGATTCCCCAGCTCTTCATCATATCGAATGGAGATCCGTACGTAGGGCTGTTATGAGAAAAGTATCCATTAACTGACATATCACGAGACTTCTCACGTGCTACTCTACTTAATTCCCAATCCACTTTCAATGCACTTAATCCTTGCTTCGCGCGTTCTTGGTTTGTTAAATCAACAACTTGTTGCTCAAACTGACTTAGTGCATAATTTTGTCCTTGTGGTGTAGACTGTGCTGGTTTGTTTGTTGTTGTATTTTCTTTAGCTGGTGCTTCTGGCTTTTGTACTGGTTTTTTATCTGCAGTTGGTGTTTCTGGCTTTTGTACAGGTTTTTTATCTGCAGTTGGTGTTTCTGGCTTCTGTACAGGTTTTTTATCTGCAGATGGTGCCTTCGATGGCTGATTTTGTTCTACTTTTACAGGTTCCTTTGGTGCTTCCTGTTTTGGAGGATCTTGCTTTTCTACTTCTGTTTCACCTTTATTTGAATGGTTATTCCAATCCCATTTAATGTTTTTCCAATTATTAGATGAAAAGTATTTTGAAAGATAGCTGTTTATATCCTTATTTGAAACTTGCTGCCAATTTCCATTTGTAGAATAATAGATTTTTGTTTTATATGAAAAATTCTGTGCTTGATCCTTAGCTGCGGCATCAACAGAATTACTGATTGTTCCTCCGAATAATAGTGCAGTTGATAAAGCTGTTACAACAGTTATTTTCTTCAACATTAAAAACACCTCTTCTTTTAGATTTGATTTAAGTTCTCACAAGCTGTGTCCTGCCTGCAAAAATACTATAACATGCGTTTTATGTAATATTCATAGCAGCATTTTCCATTTAAAGTAAATACACGATTAGAATCTCTCTATTGCGCAAAAGTCCTTGATATACTTGAGGATCGATTTAACCTAAAAACGGGAATATTGGAAATCAGACTTTCACCTGGCAAAACTTGCATCAAAATTGCTATTGACACCCTGTCAAAACAAGCTATTATATTACAGCAAGGCTTTTTTTGTAATCAAAATGTTACTTGATTTTTTAAGTGTGCATCCAAATTTCTATCGATATTCACCTATTAAGGTAGGAGATATTTTTTCAAGATAAAAAAATATTATTAATTAACAGAAACGAATAACTACCCCCATAAAATAGGAATTATAATAGAAGAACTATAAAGTGAAATGGCTATCTGTGGGTATATATCCCCAAAGCCAAAAGGAATTAAAGTGGCACTTATCATAAAGGTTAGCGAATATTGTCATCATTGGAGGAACATATTATGTTATCAAATGCAGAAATCGGAATTGATTTAGGTACAGCAAATATCCTTATATATACAAAAACAAAAGGGATCGTATTAAATGAACCAGCTGTCGTAGCAATCGATGTTAACACAAAGCAGGTTGTTGCAGTTGGTACAGAAGCAAAACAAATGGTAGGAAAAACACCAAAAAACATCATTCCTATCCGACCGTTACGAGATGGCGTCATAGCTGATTACGATGTAACAGCACAAATGCTTAAGGCATTTTTGAAAAAAGTGAGCAAAAAAATGGGGCTATCTATGCGAAAACCAACAGTTGTCGTATGTACCCCAGCTGGAAGCACTGCGGTAGAGCGCCGCGCGATTCATAATGCAATATCTAGCTATGGAGCAAAGCATGTCCATATTATTGAAGAGCCGGTTGCTGCTGCAATTGGAGCAGATCTTCCTGTAGATGAACCAATTGCCAATGTGATTGTTGATATCGGTGGCGGAACTGCAGAAGTTGGAATTATCTCCTTTGGTGGTGTCGTATCTTCTAACTCTGTACGAGTTGGTGGCGACCGTATGGATGAAGAAATCATTCAATATATCCGCAAGAAATACAATATTCTTATTGGAGAAAGAACTGCGGAGAATATTAAAATGGAAATTGGCTATGCATATGAAGATCATCTAGAGGAAACTATGGAGATTCGCGGTCGTGACATGGTTACTGGATTACCTAAAACAGTTACTATTTCATCCAAAGAGGTATATGCTGCATTAAAAGAATCATTAGAGCAAATTCTAGAAGCAATTCGAGCAACACTTGAAGATTGTCCTCCTGAGCTAAGCGGAGATATTGTAGATCGTGGAATTGTCCTCACCGGAGGCGGATCATTACTTCATGGCATGCAAGAATGGTTAACAAGAGAAATCATTGTTCCAGTGCATCTTGCTCCAAACCCACTCGAATCTGTTGCCATCGGTACAGGCCGAGCAATTAAAATGATTTCAAAGCTCCAAAAAATAGCGAAATAACGGGGTAATACAACCGTGAAGAGCGAAGGGTACTAACTTTATCAAGACTTATATTAAAAACATTGGTCCTAATCCAAATATTGGGGCTGGCGATAACTCACCAGCCCCTTCTTTGTATGAAGTAACTATTAATATGTTTGTACATATAATGCAGTAATACTTTTCAAGTAAAGAGGTATTTAAACTAAAAAGATACTTTAGTTATAAAGCATATCCTTTAGGTGCTCACCATCATAATAGCTATAAATTTTTAATTCATTATCACTATTAATAATAGTCATTTGACCTTTCAATTCTACTTTATCTACCTCATTTCCTTCTGGATCAGTAAATATTAAAGTAAAAGAATGATTAAAATCGAACGATTCACTTTTTGCTTGGTCTTGTTCATTTTTTTCAAATTTAATGTTTTGCACAGAAATTGTATTATTTTTTTTAATTGCTACCTCTTCTGGTATTAAAAAAATCTTTTGTTTGCTAGGTCTTCAAATTCCTTTTCTGTAAAATAAGTTGAAAATTTATTCTGTTTATCAAGGAGTTGTGCTGTGTTCATTTTGTTCAAATCAAGGCTTAAATCCTCAACATGATAATATCCCTTAATAAACTCTTTTCCGAATTCTACAGCATTGTCTTCTTTCTTTCCACAAGCACTAATCAACAATAAAAGAATGATGGAACTACACAGTAAAACAAACCACTTTTGCATAAAAACATCCTTTCCTCGGATGAGCTCTTATAAGTCAGTGTTCCATTGTCCTATAACATTTTTTTCGGAGTTACATCTGAAGCATACACAACTGTTCCAAAAACTGGTGTTGGATTAGCAGGGTTCATTTACAAATACACAACAATCGTTTTGATATTATTATTTTTAATAGAGTAAAAGGCAATATTTAAATAGAATAAAAGTGCATTATTTGAAATGTAAAGAGCGTACAGAACTACTTTATTTTTTCACATACATATATCATTTCATAACTATCATTCGTTATAGGTGTTTCATTCCAATCTTTATAAACATTCAATATCTTAAATCCATTTGCTAATAAAATTCGTTCCATTTCTTTTGGAAATACGTATCTAAGACTTATGTTTGTCCTTCTTTCATTTACAATTTCGCCATCATTGTTTTTGTATTTCCTAATAGTCTCGTAGTTCTGAACTTGGTTTAAGCTATCATAGTCACTAATAGTATATACATCAACTTCATTTAAAGTTTCACTATCAAAATAAGTTCTCCAATATTCCTCCGAACTGGGTTGTAATAACTCTTCTACACTTGGAAACCTTGTGCCAAAAATGAATTTCCCACCAACTTCTAAATGTCTGTTTACAGAAGACAATAGACCATCTTGACTCTCATTTGTTAGGAAATGTTGAAATGAGTTTCCAGTTGTATATATCAAACTACTCTTAAGATTCAAATTAAGTTGGGTGCAATCCTGTTCTACCCATTCTATTGGAAGATTATTCTTAGATGATTTCTTTTTGGCTTGATCTAGCATACCACTATGTATGTCTACCCCAATAAGTTTATATCCTTTATTCGCTAACGGAATTGTTGCTCTACCTGTTCCACAAGCCAAATCAATTATAGTACCTTGTTGCTTCGATGCCCACTTTAATAGAAATGGAATATCTTCATTGTACGATTCATTTTCTTGATCATATAATATAGGGTCGTTATATTCTTCAGAATTATCTAGTACCATCTTCTTCTCCTTAAAATATATTATTTTAATACTCTAATTATCCCCTATTTTATCATAATTTTCTAGGTCTTCTTTAGTTACGACGGTTTCAAAATGACTATTTTAAATCAAATAGAACATTCATACTTAGCTTATTTCTTATTTCATTGAACGCAAACAGCCTAGGAATGCTCTTTCCATGGTCGCTTAGAAGAGAACATTAATGCAGCCTATAATTAAGATAATAAAACTACAGGCGTGGTATTAGGTTTGCGAACTGCAGATATTTATGAAACCGTCAAACGCTTAAAGGAGAAAGAAGTCAATTTTATTATAGGAGAACCAACAAATTGTCCTCTAGGAAAATATATTAGTTTCCGAGATCCCTTTGGGAATATTTAAGAATACCTACAATTTGAAACGACGTAAACATTTCAATTTTCTCAGAAACATTTACAAATTATTCAGAATACATTACACTAAACGGTAGAATCATGTGAAGGCGTTCGCAGCGTCTACCTCCATGATCAAATCATTTGTTACTTATCATTCATACTATACGAGCATCTGCCGAGTCTGTTCACACTTGCCTTCAAGCTGTGTTCCAACAGATAAACAGCCAGTTCAACTTGCCATGCAGCTCACTGCATTCAATTTGAATTGGCTTTTTTATTGCCTTTTGCCTGATGCGTACCGTAAACAAAGATAAGGAAGAAAGGAGTGTACAATGTGGCAGGAGCATTAACACATATCCGGGTTCTCGATCTTTCTCGCGTTTTGGCAGGACCCTACTGCACTATGATTCTAGGTGATCTTGGTGCTGAAGTGATTAAAGTAGAAGCTCCAGGAGGCAGTGATGAAACAAGGAAATGGGGACCACCCTTTCAAAATGATGTTAGTGCATATTATTTATGTGCAAACCGCAATAAGAAAAGCATAACTGTCAATTTAAAAACCGAAGAAGGTATTGCTATCATCAAAGAACTTGTAGCTGATAGTGACGTCATCATACACAACTTTAAGACAGGCACGATGGAAAAGTTCGGCTTGGATTATGCTACCTTATCGGATATTAATCCTCAGCTTATCTATTGTTCGATTACTGGATTCGGTGAAACGGGACCATACAAAGCATTACCTGGCTATGATTTTATTATTCAAGCAATGAGTGGAATCATGAGCATTACTGGTAATGCAGATAGCGGACCACAAAAAATGGGAGTTGCCATCACGGATATTTTAACTGGGCTTTATGCATGTATTGGCATTCAAGGCGCATTACTCGAACGCAGTCAATCTGGAAAAGGACAAAAACTCGATATTTCTTTATATGAATCAGCAGTAAGCGCACTTGTCAATATTGGAAGCAATTACTTAATGTCAGGAGAGGTGCCAACAAGGCTAGGGAATCATCATGCAAACATTGTCCCGTATCAAACATTCGAGACATTTGATGGTGAAATGGTCATTGCGGTTGGAAATGATCACCAATTCAAGACCTTATGCGCAATTCTAGGGAAACCCGAATACGGAGAAGACGAACGCTTTCGAACAAACCCGAAGCGGGTAGCACATCGAACGGAATTAGTGCCCTTGCTTCAGAATATATTTAAAACAAAGCCAACAGAATATTGGCTAAATCAATGTCACGAAAGCAATATTCCTTGTGGACCAATTCAGCAATTAAGTGATGTAACCCAAGATCCACAGCTCCTAGCACGAAACATGTTTGTCGAGCTAATGCATCCAACCGCTGGACCGATTAAGCTGATCGGCAGTCCACTACATTTTTCTCGAACTCCAGTTTCATTTAGACAGCATCCACCAATTGCTGGTGAGCACAATGTGCAATTTGGAATTAATAAATCGTATTCATAAAATAGGAGATGATTGATAATGAATTTTCAATTTACCGAAGAACAGCAATTGTTACGGCAAACAGTCCGTAGCTTTGTAGACAAAGAAATCATGCCCCATATTACAGCATGGGACCGAGAAGGAAAATTTGATCCAGACATTTACACGAAACTAGCAGCACTTGGACTAATGGGAGTCTGTATCCCAGAAATCTATGGAGGAAGTGGCATGGATTACAATGCCCTCGCGATTGTTTGTGAAGAGCTAGAACGAGGAGATACTGCTTTTCGTACAGCGGTTTCTGTTCATACCGGACTAAACAGTATGACACTCCTGCAGTGGGGATCTGAAGCGCAAAAGGAAAAATATCTTGTCCCACAGGCAAAAGGGGAGAAAATCGGTGCGTTTGGCTTAACAGAGCCTGGTGCAGGATCAGATGTTGCCTCTCTTCAGTCTACGGCAGTTAAAGCGGATGAATATTATATTTTAAACGGGCAAAAAACATGGATTTCGCTTTGTGATACTGCAGATCACTTTCTCGTTTTTGCGTATACGGATAAATCGAAAAAGCATCATGGTATTTCAGCATTTATCGTAGAAAGAACATGGGAAGGCTTTTCCTCGAAGGCTCAAAAAGGAAAGCTTGGAATACGTGCTGGTAATACGGGCGAAATCTTTTTCGACAATATCAAGGTTCCTAAAGAAAACCTCCTTGGTGAAGAAGGAGAAGGCTTTAAAATAGCAATGTCGGCCCTAGATAATGGACGATTTACGGTTGCCGCAGGTGCAGTCGGTCAAATTATGGCTTGCTTAGAAGCGAGTGTTAGTTATTGTCATGAACGTGAAACCTTTGGTAAACCAATAGGAAAGCATCAGCTTGTCCAGCAAATGATCGCCAAAATGGAGGCAGGCCTACAAATGAGTCGCTTACTAGTCTACCGAGCTGGCGAACTAAAAAATAGTGGCAAAAGGAATACCCGAGAAACGTCACTCGCAAAATGGCAAGCATGTGATTTCGCCAACCAAGCTGCGGATGATGCGGTGCAAATTCACGGAGCCTATGGCTTTTCAGATGAATATCCTGTTGAACGGTATTTACGAAACTCGAAAGCACCTGTTATTTATGAAGGAACGCGAGAAATTCATACAGTGATGCAAGCAGAATATGTGCTTGGCTATCGCAAGGATAAAGAGCTGAATAAAATGCTGCCAGCTTGGGAAGGTCAAACCGAATCAGTGAAGTAAAAGAAAATCTACTTATCTTTTTTTAGGAGGGTGAAGATGCTAGAAGCACAAACAAAGAGTATCTTTATTAATGGACAATGGAAAGAGTTAGAGCCTGGAAAAACCACGCCTATTTATAATCCAGCTACATTAGAAAAACTGACTGAAGTTGCATTCGGTGCAGAACAGGAAGCATTGGAAGCGATCATGGCAGCGGATCAAGCATTTCCAATGTGGAGTGAAATGACTGGACGCAAACGGTCTCGCATCTTATATAAAGCAGCCCAACTAATGTTACAGGATGCCGATCGATTAGGAGAAATTCTAACTGCAGAACAAGGAAAACCGCTAAAGGAAGCGATTGGAGAGGTCAAAGGAGCAGCAAGCTTTTTATTATGGTACGCAGAGGAAGCAAGCAGAAGCTATGGGGAATGGATTCCATCCTCCATTCCTACAAAGCGAATGCTTGTTATCCCAAAACCAATCGGAGTAGTTGCAGCCATCACACCATGGAACTTTCCATCGTCTATGATTACTCGTAAATTAGCTCCAGCATTAGCAGCAGGCTGCACGGTAGTATTAAAGCCATCACCCGAAACACCACTTTCGGCAATCGAAATCATTAAAATCTTTGAAGAAGCTGGAATGCCACCAGGTGTAGTAAATATGGTAACAGGTGATGCCGATGCGATTGGCAAAGCGATGCTGACCAATAAGGCGGTTAAAATGATTACATTTACAGGATCAACAAAAGTGGGCAAATATTTAATGCGTGAAAGTGCAGCGCAATTGAAGAAAGTATCTCTTGAGCTTGGTGGTCATGCCCCACTTATCGTATTCGAGGATGCAGACTTAGATAAAGCTGTGAATCTTGCTTTAGCAAGTAAGTTTAGAAATAGTGGGCAAACATGTATTTGTGCAAATAGACTTTATGTTCATGAAGCCGTTGCAACAGAATTTCTCGACAAGCTTCAAGAAAAGGTTGAAGGATTGAAGGTTGGCTCCGGAATGGAGGAAGATACAGATTTAGGGCCTTTAATTAGCGAGCAAGCATGTGCGAAAGTGCAAGCACATTTAAATGACGCACTAAAAAAGGGAGCTAAAATCATTGCAGGTGGGAATGATTGGACCGGGGATTTAAAAGGTTATTTTTGCTCGCCTACGGTGATTGCAGATGTATCCGATGATATGCTTGTCATGCATGAAGAAACGTTTGGCCCGTTATTTCCTGTTCAAACATTTCAAGCTGAAACGGAAGTTATCCAGAAAGCAAACAATACCGATTATGGGCTTGCCGCCTACATTTTCACAGAAAACACAAGTCGAACTCTAAGAGTAGCAGAAAAGCTCGATTACGGCATTGTCGGGGTAAATGATGTCTTTCCAGCCACTGCAGAAGCACCATTCGGCGGAATCAAACAATCTGGGAATGGCAAGGAAGGCGGTCATCATGGAATGGATGAATTTCTGGAAAAGAAATTTGTCTCAATTGGTGTAGAGCGATAAGGTCAATCGATTGCAAGTTTGATAAACTAATAAATTCCATCCACAGAATAGAAAAAGGGCTAATTTTGTGATTAGCCCTTTTTTCTTACCCTTCTCCCTTTAACCATTGTTTCACTTTTTTATCCATCGCTAATTGTAATTCTCCTACATCTCCACTATCTTGTGTAACAAGCTCTAAGTATTTTTTGGGGAACATCTTTTTTAAAGAGGACGAATACAAACTCCCGTCTTTTGGTTCTTTATATTCGATAACAGTAAAGCTATCTTCCTTTTTGCTTAACCGAATCATCGCAGGCAATGAATGACCTGATTGGTTTTCTATTCCAGTAGCTTTACTATAGCCACCATAATAAGACCATAGATAAACAGTTAGGATCTCATCTTTTTCACTCGTTCCATATACTTTATGGACTTCAAATTGCTTTTCTGTGTTTGCATACGTGTCGGCATATTTTTGAATAATGTAATCTGAAATAACATCATTCATCTCTTCGGTTATTTGTTCGTCTCCATCCTTTAAATTCAATTCTTTTTCATCATTGCATCCCGTTAAAAATACTACTCCCATTAGCAATAAAACAAAACATGACATTAGTCTGCTCAAAGCCATCTCACTCTCCATGTAGGCAATTTTATATTTCATAAGGATACATGCTTCTATTTAAACCTGTAACGTTACTTCCATTATATGTTATTTGTTAAACTTATGCATCCCGCCGTTCATCTTGAGATCGATACCGATAAGCTTCATATTGTTTATCTAAATCCTTTAATGCGGAAATAATTGCATTCCCTGCTTTCCCTAAGTAATGGTGCTTTACATCTTCTACCGGCTGCTCAATTCCATCTTGTAAGCTATATCCCTTTAATAGCTCCTGTACATACTCCCTACCATGAAGCGTTGCTAACGTACAGCCCGCAGAAACGATAACCCCATATTTTTTATCCACTTCTGCAGTAATCGTCAATGTTTCATAGATACTTTTTGCAGCCATCCCTGATGGTAATCTGGCATGTCCAGCAATAAAAATGGTTTTTCTCATTCGTACGCACACTCCATCGTAGATTGATATCCTAGCTTAGCAGAAATTTCTAATGCGCTCTCCTTCGTATGCTTTTTAATATACAGTAAATGATCCCCTTCAAAACGACTTGAAAGACCACTTACTGTTAAAGCAGCAATGACTTCTCCTTTAAAGTTTTGTATTGGATAGGATATCCCAGTCGTGTCGGCATCCTGTTCACCGATACTATAGGCATAGCCTACCTTTCGAATATGCTGTAATTGCTTTCGTAATGAATCTTTATCTATTAATTGCTGCGCTGATAATTGATATAAATTTGATTGCTCTAGGATTGCTTGCTGTTTACGCTCTGATAAAAATGCCAATAATAGCTTAGGTCCTGAGCCAATATAAAGTGGTGAGCTTTTTCCTATGCGCGTATACAACCGTAACGCACGAGTGCTTTCTACTTTTTCAATATACGTCGCTTCATCATTATTGACTATGACTAAGTGAACGACTTCATTAATTGTTTGTGCTAGTTTTTCCATAAACGGTAGAGCGACTTCTCTAATTTCTAAGGATGAAGAAACGAGCTGCCCTAATTCCAATAGCTTTAGGCCTAATCGATAGCGACTATCATGCTCTGAATCCTTTGTTTTGTATAAAAAGTTCATGTGCTCAAGCGTTGTTAACAACCGATAAGCTGTTGGCTTTGGAAGAGATGATCTTACTGCAATTTCTTTTAATGAAAGCTCTGGTGTTTCTTCTGAAAACAAATCCAATAGCTTGAGTGCCTTTACAACACTTTGGTTCATTTTTCTTCTCCTTCTTCAGCTAATAAGTAAAAGGGAGACTGGGATAAATCTAAATAGTCGGTAATAAAGACAAACAATACGCTATTCTAGCGTAGAAAATATACGGAGACTCCTGCGGGAGGAAAGGCGTCGGTGAGACCCCACAGTGACGAAGGAACGAGGAGGCTCACTAGCCGCCCGCGGAAAGCGGAGTATCTTTCCGGAGCGATTATTTATCCAACTATCGTATTGTTCGTAATTTACATTGATTAATACACTTTTGTCCCAGTCTCTCCATTATCTTACGTGTTAAAACACACTTAACTATTCACGTGCGTTTTTTCAGTCATTTCCATTTCGTGTATGACGACATTGCGTTTTGCCATTTGTTCCATATACAAGGCACCTGGAACGATTTGTTCTGGTGGATAAACCCCACGCTTTGTTATATCCCCGTTTGCAATCATTTGTGCAACAACCGAAATTGTATTTGCAGTTGCTCTAGCCATTGCAGTGACATTATGTTCCCGATCCTTATAGGTTGTCATTTCATAGGCATAGGTTTTCTGTTCACCATTCTTCTCACCTGAAACAACGACCCGTAACAATACTGCATCATCTTTATCGCCAAGCTCCACTATCGGATCAAGCACCTTTAAAAATACATCACGCGGTTTAATTTTTTGACCATGAACATCCACTTCATAATCCGCACGAGTTAAATTAAGATCAACGAGTAGCTTGAATTTTTCAGCATGACCGGGATACCGTATCGTTTTATATTCTAGTGTTTCTAAATCCGGATAAGAGATAGACAATGTCGATGTGCCACCAGATGTGTGAAATGCCTCCAATGGTCCAAACTTCTCAAAGTAAATTCGTTCAACCTCTGATAAAGAAGGAACTTCCTGTTTCATCCCATTGCGGATAATTAACGATGGATCGGTATAATGATCAAACACGCCTTCCATTGAAAATACATGATTATACTCAAGCGGCGCGTCAGGCTTTACAGGTATGCCTCCAACATACAGGCGAATGGATTGGAGCTGATCAAGCTTACTCGCCCCATAGCCTGATAAAATATTTATCATTCCAGGAGCAACACCAAGATCAGGAATTAATGTGACATTTGCTACTTCAGCATCCTTTTTTAATTCTAGAACTTTATCCGTAATGTGACCAATATGCCCGCCTAAATCAACGGAATGCACACCAAGCTTTATTGCAGTTTTTGCGACGATTTCATTAAAGGAATAAAACAAAGCATTAATAATCACATCAAATTGCCCGATATATTGTGCTAAATTTGCTTCATCACTAGCATTTACCTGATGTGCTGTCAGCTTAGGTGATTGCAGCTGATTACAAACAGTTTGCGCCCGCTGTAAGTCAATATCCGCTAACCCGACGACGCTTACATTGGGACTTGCAACTAAATCCCGAGCCGCCTCTTTTCCCATTAATCCTGCTCCAAGAACTCCGATTTTCATCTGATCAACTCCTATAACGATATTTCATTAATTATGTGACAGTACGTTATAACCTTCTCTAACAATGCTGCCTATAGTTATTCCACATCAATTTGAGCACGCTGTAGCTTTCCACTATAATCCACGTAAACGGCTTTCCATTCTGTGAAAACATCTAACGCCTGTACGCCGGAATCGCGATGTCCATTTCCAGTTCCTTTTGAGCCTCCAAATGGCAGATGGATTTCTGCGCCGGTTGTTCCAGCGTTTACGTAAACAATTCCTGTATCTAAATCACGTTGGGCTTTAAATACGCGATTCACATCTCTCGTAAAAATAGAACTTGAAAGTCCATAGGTGACGCCGTTATTTACTTCAATCGCTTCTTCAAAGCTTTGCACTGGAATGAGGGAAACGACTGGACCAAAAATCTCCTCTTGCGCAATACGCATCGAAGCAGTAGCATCTGTGAAAAGTGTTGGGGCAAAATAATACCCACCCTTATATTCACCATCTGTTAGCTCATAACCTCCTGCTAGTAGCTTTGCACCCTCGTTTTTCCCAATGTCGATATATTTTTTAATTTTTTCGAGTCCCGCTTGATTAATAATCGGCCCGACTTTTACCGATTCATTCAAGCCATCTCCAATGACTAACTCCTCCATCTTAGCTAATAAACGTTCCTCCAAGGTTTCCTTTACATTTTCATGTACAATGACCCGACTACAAGCCGTACAACGCTGCCCACTCGTTCCAAAGGCACTCCATAATATTCCTTCCACAGCAAGCTCTAAGTCCGCATCATCCATGACAATAACGGCATTTTTTCCACCCATTTCTAATGACACCTTTTTTAATTGACGACCACATTCAGCAGCAATATTGCGTCCTGTATCATTGGAACCGGTAAATGAAATGACTCGAATTTTATCATGCTGTACCATCGCATCTCCAACTGTTGAGCCGCTTCCAAATACAACATTTAGCACGCCCTTGGGAAGCCCTGCTTCTTCACAAATCTTCGCTAATTCATAAGCCATAATCGGCGTTTCTGTTGCCGGCTTCCATACTACTGCGTTTCCAGCGACAATAGCCGGGAATGACTTCCACGTCGCAATAGCGATTGGAAAATTCCATGGTGTAATAATTCCTACCACACCAATCGGTGCACGCACACTCATCGCGAATTTATCCTTTAACTCAGCTGGGGTAGTTTGACCAAATAAACGTCTTCCTTCCCCTGCCATATAAAAGGCCATATCAATTCCTTCTTGTACTTCACCACGCGCTTCTTCAAGTACCTTTCCATTCTCCATTGTTAAAAGCTGCGCAAGCTTTTCCTTCCGCTCCCTCATCAAGTAACCAATTTGATACAACACCTCAGCACGCTGTGGAGCAGGTACTAGCGCCCACTCCTTTTGCGCCTTTTCAGCTGCCTTTACTGCTTCATTGACAGCCTTTTGATCAGATAATGGTACTTCTACAATCGTTTCTCCAGTTGCTGGATTTGTTACTGGAGCTGTTTCCCCAATTGCTTCCTCCCATTTGCCATTAATGAAATTTGCTAGTTTTTTTACTTGAAGTAATCCTTCTGTCATCATTTATCCCTCCAAATTAATTAAATTTCTTATCCTGACACCCATGTTCAGTTCCAATGAGGCCAGATTATCGGATAATAAAGAAATGCATCTTTAGATTTCTATGAAAAACGTGACTGAATTATTTCCTTGCTTGATCTCGTAGCTGAGTAATCGTCTTAGCAACAGAGATTTGTTCTTTCTCTGTGCGAATTTCGATTACAGTAGGCACGTTCATCGAAATTGCTTCTGTAAGTGCCTGCTCAAACTGCGCTAGACTGGATACAAAATAACCTTTTGCTCCGACACTTTCCGCCATTTTTGCAAAGGAAACGGTACCTAAATCTGTGGCAATTACTTTTTCTGGATAGTAGAGTTCTTGGTGCATCCGAATCGTTCCGTACATATTGTTATTAAAGACAAGTGCAATAACTGGAATGTTGTATCGCACTGCGGTTTCCAGCTCCTGAACGGTCATCATAAAGCCACCATCGCCTGAAAGAGAAACGACGAGCTTCTCTGGATAGGCGAGCTTGGCGCCAATCGCTGCTGGTAATCCGTAACCCATTGCCCCTGACGTTGGTCCAACATACGTGTGCTGTAGAGTAAACGGGTAAAACGCATGGAGCCAGCCCGCAAAATTTCCAGCATCATTCGTAAGCAGTGTACTAGCTGGTAGCTTTGTCGCCATGGAATGGATAATTCGCTTATTAATCACATCTCCATCCTTTACGCTCAAGGAGCTTGCCTGCCGATAGCGCTGTTGACATCCATCTGCCCATTCATGCCAAGATGGACCTAGGTTTAATTGAAGTAGCGCGCTTAACGCTTCTTTTACATCTGCAACAATCCCGATGTCAGGTGCATATACCTGACCAATAACTTCATGTGAGATATCAATATGAATCAGTTTTTTCTCTTCCGTCATGATTGTATAATCCTGTGTTGTTACCTCAGAAAGTCGTGTTCCAAGTGCCACGATAACATCTGCTTCTGCTACTGTTTTTATAATCTCCTGATTTGTCCCTAATCCTAAATGTCCCGCATACAATGGGTGATCGTTCGGGAATACATCATGGCGACGAAAGCTTGCTATCACAGGAATGTTATATTTATTCGCAAAGGAAGTAAGGACAACCTCAGCCTCTGCCTGTTTTACACCACCACCTGCAATTATTAATGGACGTTTTGCCTGAGAAAGGATTTCATTAACGCGAATAATCTCCGTTTCAGAAGGAGCAGGCGTTGCAACAGGACTTACTGGTCCAAAACGCATTGCCGCTTTTCTAGGCAGTACATCCTCTGGCAATGACACAACAACAGGACCTGGTCTACCAGATTTCGCCACTCGGAAAGCGCGTTGGACAAGCTCTGGTATTCTATCAGGATCGTTTACTTCAACTGTCCATTTCGTGATCGGCTGAAAGTAATTATCCAAATCAATCTCCTGGAATCCTTCTCTTCCTTTAAACTTACTATGTACCTGCCCCAGAAAAACTACCATTGGTGTTGAATCCTGATACGCCGTGTGCACACCAATAGATAGATTAGCAGCACCAACCCCACGTGTAGCTAATACAACTCCTGTTTTCAGCGCTGATTTTGCATACCCTTCTGCCATAAATGCCGCTCCTCCTTCATGCCGAGCAGCAATAACTTGAATGGAAGGTGTATCATAGAGCGCATCAAGTACTGGTAAATAGCTTTCTCCAGGTACACAAAACACATTTGAAACGTCTTCTCTTTTCATACATTCTACAACTGCTTGTGCGGCAGTCATTTGTGTAGATTGTTCTACGGTCTTTTGCACAGCTTGCTTCCCTCCTTAAAATGGCATCCGCTGAAGTCGTTTCCCTGCTTCTTCTAGTCGTTCAACTGGCACGGTTAAAGCAATTCGCACGTATCCCTCCCCTAAATGACCAAAAGCAGTTCCTGGGGTAACGATTATTGCTGCTTCCTCTAGAACCTGATTGGCAAACGATTGTGAGCTAAATCCGTCAGGAACTTTTGCCCAGAGAAATATTGTGCCTCTTGGTTTTTCTGCGATAATTGCACTTTTTTCAAGGGCTTGGTGCATTTTTTCCATTCGTTCCTTAAAAATGGAGCTGTGCAACGTAGCTGCTGATAAATCACTTTTAAGTGCTCTTGCTGCCGCCTTTTGAATCGGTAAAAACTGACTTGTATCGATATTGCTTTTTAATGTTGATAAAGCCTTGATCACAGTTTTATTTCCAACGACATAACCTATTCGCCATCCTGTCATATTAAAGCTTTTCGAAAGGGAGCCGAATTCAACTGCACATTCCTTTGCATTTGGAACCTGCATCACACTTGGTGATTTGTAGCTATCAAAGGTAATCAAGTCATATGCCATATCATTCGCTAAAATAAGGTCATTTTCGACGGAAAATGTAACCGCTTCCAAAAAAGTTTGAATAGAAACCGTGGCGGCGGTTGGATTGCTCGGGTAATTTAAGAACATTAGCTTGGCAGCTGCTTTTTCTTCTTGCGATAGCTTGTTAAACTGTGGTTCATAGCCTTGCGCATGATTTAAAGGCAGATCAATCGTACGTCCACCCGCTAAATGAACAGCGCTCCGATAAACAGGATATCCCGGATTCGGTACAAACACAGCTTCACCTGGATTAATTACCGCTTGAACAAGGTTTGCAATTCCTTCCTTTGTGCCAATTAGCGCGAGCACTTCCTCTTCTGGATCTAACTGAACCCCATACCGCTTCAAATAAAACTGCGCTACAGCTTCTCTAAATTCCACACTTCCTGCATAGCTTGAATAGCGATGATTCGCAGCCTTTTGCGATTCTTCCACTAGTCGATCAATAATAAAGGCAGGGGTAGGTAAATCTGGCGCCCCAATTCCTAAATCTATGACATCCACCCCTTTCGCCTGCAGTTCGAGCTTTTTACGCTGAAAATCAGAAAACAAATATGGCGGCAAACTCTGTACTTTCTTTGAAATAAAAGCCATCCTCATCCTCCTGTTTCATTATATGAAACGCTATTTCATATAATTACCAATAGTATAAAACAGTATTTTCTAATTTTCAATTCTTTTTAAAAAATACTGACATTTCATTCGAAAGACCTAGTTACTTGGAAATTTTTTCTTCCTCCACCATTACCCTTGGCTTTTTACAAAGTGCAAAAAATATCGCTAATCCTACAAAGACCATTGCTAAACCAAGCAATACGCTTCCCGATAAACCAAGTGCTAAATAACCAAAGCCAGCAATACCAGCTGCCACTAACGCATATGGAAGCTGTGTCGTAACATGGTCAATATGATGACAGCTTGAACCAGTAGAAGACAAGATCGTTGTATCAGATATCGGAGAGCAGTGATCACCAAACACAGATCCCGCTAATACAGCAGCCATAACTGGGAGGATTAATGATATATCTGTTGCAGCGGCAATTTGCCCGCCTATTGGTAACAATAAAGCAAAAGCACCCCACGAAGTTCCGGTTGAAAAAGCAATAAACCCAGCCATTAAAAAAACGATAAACGGTAATAATGCAAAGCTAAGATTAGAATCCTTTACGACTTCTCCAAGATACACACCTGTTCCTAATTGATCAATTAACGCAACAATCGCCCAGGCAAAAATTAAGATTGAAAATCCAGGTAGCATCGACTTAGCTCCAAAAGCAAACCCATTTTTAAACTCTTTTCCTGTTAATTGCTTTTGTACTAAATGTCTTACAAACAAGCTAAGTGTTACAAGTAATCCAATAGCCCCACCTAAAAATAATGCTTCTGAAACATCGGCTTCTCCAAATATGGCAATTAACGTCTTTTCTTCCCCAGTTAGTGCTCGATACCCACTCCAATAAATAAATCCGATCGTAGCAAGAAATAGTACCGCAATTGGAACGACAAGATCGGTAATTTTTCCAATCTGGCTCGTCACGAGCTTTGCTTCCGAGTCAATCGTTTCCTTATGGTTCGGATCCAATACTTCTCCTGTTTCGATTGCCCGTTTCTCATGCACTTTCATCGGACCAAAATCAACTTGGCGTAATGCAATAATTGTCACTACTCCTAACGCAGACCATACATAAAAATTCATCGGAATCATTTGCAGAAAAGCGGTAAATTCAGAATCAGATATGCTTTGTGCTGCAAAAACTGTCCCGATAATCCCAATAATGTATGCTCCCCAGCTTGATACTGGAGCAACAACACATATTGGTGCAGAGGTGGAATCAACAATATAAGCAAGCTTAGCACGTGAAATGCGATGCTTATCCGTTACTGGCTTCGCAACCTGTCCGACAGTTAAGCTATTAAAGTAATCATCCACAAACACAATTACTCCCAGAATCATCGTCATTATCTGTGCACCGGCTCGCGTTTTCACCCGACGAATCATCCATTCACCAAAAGCTTGTGTTCCTCCCATCATACTTACAAATGCCGTAATAATTCCAAGCATCAGTACAAACAAGAGAATGTAAATATTCCATGTGTTAAGTGCGCCATCGACCACGAAGACTCCTTTAAATGCATCCCAAATTAAGCGCAGTGATTCTTGCAGTTGAAAGCTTCCTACGAAGAATGCTGCCGCGACAATGCCAACTCCAAGCGAGACTAAAACTCGCTTCGTTAAAAGCACCATGAGAATTGCTATTAACGGCGGAACTAACGACCAAATAGAATTTTCCAATACAAAACCTCCTTCATCATAGTTCTTGTTGGTTGTTGTTTTTTGATTATTAATACTATTCTACACTATTTATAAAACACCTTTTTTATTCACGAAAAAAGCAAACAAAAAACCCCTTTCAGAGCCTGAAAACAGACTCGTGAAAGAGGAGTTTCTTTTGTTTTATTTATATTTCTTCATCTACTCGGTGGACAATACGAAAGCTGCTTTCATCTAAAAGCTCAGCAACATGAATTTTCAAGCCATGACCGAAAACCACTTCATCCTCTGTCATCGCCACAATCATCGCCTTCGTTTTATTTTGAACATCAAGGTAAATATCGCCTACTGCTGGTTTAATGCGATCCTCACTCTCGGCCAAATATTCCATCGACTCATCTTCAATCTGCTGTGATTCTGGAACCTTGTTTTTATCATAATAGGCAATCTCTTGACTACCTTCCCCACGTCCAGGAACCATCACAACATATTCATGGTGCTTTACACCATTATCTCTTGTCGTTACAACATTGCCATCCTCGACACTTTCAACTTTTTCGATTTCATTTAATGAATAGTGATCTAGAAAGTCAGGCGCTGGCTTTGTTATAAGAATGTAATCTCCTTCCTCAGGAGTCTTCGTTTCATCAATCGTATATCGTTTTCCATAAAATATAAATGTATCATTATGCTTTGGCTTATAATAATGAATCTCACTAGCCTTTGTTAAAATTTGTTTCATATCCTTCAAGCGGTATAAGTGAATCGATTTTTTAAACATTGGCTTTACAGAATATACTTTATGGAGTTCATTTTCATAAAATACAAATTGCCCTTTCCTCACTTGGAACAGCTTCATTTTTTCAACCTCCCACCATTATTCTCTTTGAACGATTAATAATATGTTCCCTTAAATACATCTAATTTAAACACATATTTACCGCTGTTACCACTATTTAACTAGAAAAAGTTTTGCATAGCTTGATTAGCAGAGTTGGAGGACTCACTTATGTGGGGCGGAGGCTTGATCGAATTGGAGCGATTCTTGATCGAGTTGGGGGACTTCTTGATCGTTTGGGGCTGTTTCTTGATCGAATTGGAGCGATTCTTGATCGTTTGGAGCTGTTCTCGATCGTTTAGGGTGGTTTCTCGATCGAATTGGAGCGTTTCTTGATCGTTTCACCCTGTTTCTTGATCGTTTGGGAGGATTCTTGATCGTTTGGAGCTGTTCTCGCTCGAGTTTGGGTGCATCTCGCTCGAGTTGGCGGGTTCTCGCTCGAGTTGGAGCGGTTCTCGCTCGTTTCATAATCCTATCCAAGTAACTATCCGCCCGTAAAACGGGCGGTTTTAGTTTCGCCCTATAAGGGCAC